>CAYSHJ010000119.1:0-15861 GCA_964430385.1 uncultured Planctomycetaceae bacterium | reverse complement strand
AGCGAAGGCTTGAATTCCAAAATTCAATGGGTGAAGTCCACCGCCCGAGGTTTCCGCAACTTCGATAATTTCACCACCGCAATCTACTTCCATTGCGGCAAACTCGACCTCAAACCAAGCCACTGAGAACCCGGAAGACTCTCTTTTTCAAGGGTCGAACCAAATGACCATCGCGCGGCAACTATTTGTCCTCGTAGCATTCTGTTGTGTGGCGTCTTTGATCACTGATCCGGGGCTAGCCGACGATGCCATCACCTTGGAACCGGTGGGTGAATTCCCAAAATTGCCCGGAGACCTCCGTCCTGTCCGGATCGCGAATCCGGTCGACGGGCACATCCATCCGGCGGCGTGCTTCAGCCAGCAAGGGACGATTGTCGTCACCTACGGCCGCGTCAATCACCGCGACCTGCGGATCACACGCTCGACGGATGGCGGCAAGACTTGGACTGAGCCTTCGCCGTTCGTGCCTACGGTCAATAAGACATATTATCCCGGCTCACTCACGACACTCGCGGACGGCCGCTTGCTGCACGCCTGGAATCGTTGGAGTGACGAGACCAATGAAAAGGAACCGCGTTCCGTGCTGTATTCGTTCTCCAGCGACGACGGTCTGACCTGGAGTGAACCGAAACCGTTTCCGCGAACGGCTGAAGTGATGAGCGTCATTCGCCATCCCCTGGTCGAACTGTCCCCGAATCAATGGCTGACTTCGCTGAGTGATCAAACCTTTGTTTTTGATCCCGTCACCGGCTCCAGTAAACCGTTTGGCGATGGTCGGCGACACGGACTGATCCCCATCGTGCGAACTCCGCAAGGGACTTTCATCAGCGGCGCGGGACTGCGATCGACCGACGAAGGCAAGACCTGGAAGGAGATCGACAAGTTTCCCAACCTCAAGGAACAAGGCTGGCGACACGAACTTGTCGGCTTGTCGAATGGCTGGCTGCTGGCCTCGGAGATTCCCGGCCCCGGTGTCGGCGGTGAGAAAATCCGCTATGTGATCTCGCGCGATGACGGGGTCACGTGGGATCACGTTTTCGAGTACTACAATCCCGGCCGCCCGATTGGAGGCCGTGCCTGCCCGCGCACCGTGCAACTCGATGCCGAGACCATCGGCGTCGTGTTCTACGACGTCGAGCCCCACCAGGACGGCGGCCCGGCCTTGTTCTTCCTGCGAATCCCGCTGACGAAACTCGGACGCTAACCATCAATCCCGGTCCATCACTCGAACGCGAACAAGGTCGAGAAGGTTTCGTCGATGATTTCGTTGGTGAGGATGACGTCGCCCGGATCGGCGAAACCGCTGCCGAAGCGATCGGCTCCGCTCCCGCCTTGGCCACCTGTCCGGCTACGGCGACGATCATGGTCAACGCGGCAGTGAACATCGCGCCGCCACTGTGCTGAATCGTGTTATTTCCCCCCCCATTGCCGTTGATCATCAGCACATCACTCATGGCCGCGTAAGGTATAAGAATTGAGACCTGCGACCCGTGCGAAGGCGAGTCCCAGCGACAAACCCTGTCAAAACTCCGATAGCCGACGCCGATCTTCAAGAGCACGTCGCGACACCGATTGATCAGCAGGCTTAACGCCGTTGTTCAGTCTGTCACACAGCTCGCTCACTCACGAGGACGCCACGGTTCCGAGCGTGCGAACGAATTGGGAATGTGACTATTCCCCAAGCCAGCCAGGTCTGCACCGCCCCCGACCTTGCGTCGGGAGTTCAACGGCTTTTTGCACTACTTGCAGGTCACTCGACATCAGAAGTTGATTAGCGCAAAAGCCGTTGAACCACCGGAACAATCCCGGTGGCGTCGCTTGTTTGAGGACGTTTTCCGGAACGCGAGTTTGCGGAAATGACTCCTCTCGGCATACGACTTGCTCCGCTCCGTCGTCAACTTTGGAATACCAGGCAGAGTCGATGACGAGCGATAAGCTGCGCGATACCTTGGCATCCGATGCTTTGATGGTTTACAGGTTGGGTCGCCACACCACACCACACGAAACGGAGCGTCCTATGTCACCGGAAAACTTCAGGCCAGACTTCGATCAAACGGGGGCTCACGAAACCAAGACGCCGCCCTGGATCTACCGGTTTACGAATTTGATCACACGTTCGCTGCGCGCCGTGGAATCACTTGCTCCCGTGGGTTGTCACGTCCACCTCAACGCCGAGACGGAGCGACCGCAGTGGGAAGTGACGCTCTTTGTTGCCAGCACTGAGATTCTGGGTGGACCACGCGATGGCCAAGTGGGATTCTCCCGGTTCATGCTCGACCTGCACGAACTGATGCTGGTCTTCGATTCCACCGACAGCTTCTATTGGCAAGCTCAACCGATGGCCGAGGGCGATGACTTGGGGCCGCACATCGGTGTCGAAGGACAATTCGAAGGACAATCCGTGTGGCTCCGAATGACAGCGGAACCCCCAGTTCAGTTTCAACACGGATGTGACGTGGATCTGTCCCTCAACGACCGCTGGTGACCGCTGGTGGCCGATGGTGACCGATGTGTTCGCCATGGCGCAACGCGAAGGCCGATGCGATCGCTCCGACCGTCGCTATTTCGCCACGTGTCGGCGTCTCGTTCTCACTTCCGCGGCAATTCGCGGACATAGATATTCTTGAAGTACAGCGTGTTGCCGTGGTTCTGCAGCTCGATGGGGCCAGTCGCGTAGCACGGCTTGTCGCGTTCCCAGTAGTTCTCCAGCGTGACGTTGTTGACCACGATCTTGCCGTTGAGCTTGATCGTCACCTTGTCGCCGACCATGTGGATGAAGAACGTGTTCCACTGGCCGACGGGGTTGTCGGCCTTCACGTCCGGGAAGCGCGGGTTCTTCTGGTTGTTCCATAAACTGCCGGAACCTTTGTCAGCTCCATTCGGCAATTGAGCTTCATCGTCAGGATCCCAGATTTGGACTTGGGGCGTGCCGCGGAGATACAGACCGCTGTCCCCTTTCTTTTCGATCTTCCAATCGCAGTATAACTCGAAGTCGCCGTAATCCTTGGCCGTGCAGAGATTCTGCCCTTTGCCGTCGAAGACCAGCACACCGTTCTCGGCACGCCAATGAGCCTTCATGCTCTCATCGGCGGTCTTTTGTTCGCCGGCGAATTGTTCGGCGGTCATCGTCTGTCGCTCTTTGATGTTCTTCACGAGTCCTTTCCAGCCAGTCAGGTCTTTTCCGTTGAACACCGCGGTGAAGCCTTCGGGCGGGGTGTTGTCCGGCCGCTCGGCCTTCTTTCCAGTGGGTTGAGCTTGCTGGTCCGCAACCGACGCCTCCACGCAAGCCATCATTCCGAAGAACGCCAGACCAAGCAACCAAGCAAAGCGTCTCATGGGTGTTCCTTTCATCGAATCCGCCGAGGGAAGGTTGTTGACAACTTCGTGATAGCGTGACCGGCTCGCTAGCGGATGACAAGTGACGGCACGATCGATCGTCGAGTCAGTCCCGCCGCAATGTCGCGACGCCGCTTCTTTCAGGTCAGCTTGACTGCCAGAGGCGTTGGCTTATCGTTGGAAGACATTCTACGACTGCGAGCACGCGCGGAGACGACAGGGCCGATGACGGCTGACACCTCGGTGATTCAGGTTTGGCTGGGGGCGGGCTTGATTGGCTTGCCACCGAACGCTGTTTGGATGACTGATGACTCTCGAAAATCAAACATCACAATCGACGCAGGCGGTGCGCCCCTCACGGCTAAGCCAGCGGTTTTTGGATGGCGTGGAATGGATCGGCAACAAACTTCCGGATCCAGCGTTTCTCTTCGTATTCGCGTTGTTCAGCACCTGGGCTGTCTCGGCTGGGTTGGCTCCGATCGAGTTTTCGGAGGTTGATCCGAGAAGCAAGGAGTCGATTCAGGTTGTCAACCAACTGACCGCTCCCGCGCTGGTGAGCTTCCTGGCGAACATGGTCAAGACGTTCGTGGAGTTTCCTCCGCTGGGTTTGGTGTTGGTGTCCATGTTGGGTGTGGGAGTTGCCGAGCACACCGGCTTCATTCCGGCGGCTCTGAGGTGTCTGCTGCGACTGACGCCCCGGCGGTTCCTGACGCCGATGCTGTTGCTGGTGGGGATTCTGAGTCATTCGATCGGCGACCCTGGTTTTGTGCTGGTGATTCCCATGGGAGCCGTGATGTATGCCGCAGCCGGACGGCATCCGCTGCTGGGGATTACGACGGCGTTTGCCGGTGTCGGAGGTGGCTTCAGTGCGAACTTTCTACCGTCGGGACTCGATCCGCTGTTGCAGGGATTCACGCAGAAGGCGGCTCAGATCATTGATCCGGAGATCGTCGTCAATCCGCTGTGCAACTGGGGTTTCATGAGCGCCGCGTGCCTCGTGATTATTGGAGTCGGATGGTATGTGAGCGACTGTGTCATCGAGCCACGACTCCAGCGACTGCCTGTGGATGGAGCGGTCGCGGATGCTGTGCCGGTCATTCGTCCTGAGCCCCGCGAGCTGCGCGGACTCTTCGCCGGAATAGCCGTTCTGGTGGCCGGCCTGATCGCGCTGGCTGGGTCTGTTTGGCCAGCGGATTCGCCATGGCGTACACCGGAGGGAAGTCTGGTGGGACGTGATGTACCTCTGATGAAGTCGCTGGTGCCGTTGATCTTTCTGCTGTTCTTGTTGCCGGGTGTCGTCTACGGCTATGTTGCAGGAACGGTCAAGAGCCACCGCGACATCGTGCAGGGGATGACCAAGTCCATGCACACGATCAGCTACTACCTGGTCATGGCCTTTTTCGCATCGCAGTTTACGGCGGCCTTCACGCAATCGAACGTGGGAGTGCTGCTGGCTGTCAAAGGGGCCAACACGCTCACGGCATTGAAACTGCCTCCTCAGGTCACAATCCTGGGCATCATCCTTCTGACCGCGACGGTCGATTTGTTGATCGGCTCGGCATCCGCAAAGTGGGCACTCTTGGGTCCAATCTTTGTGCCGATGCTGATGTCGTTGGGAATCTCCGCGGAACTAACCCAGGCCGCATATCGCATCGGCGACTCAACGTCGAACATCATCACTCCCCTGATGCCCTACTTCCCACTGGTCGTCGTGTACTGCCAGCGTTATGTGAAGCACGCCGGGATTGGCACGTTGACTTCGCTGATGTTGCCGTATTCGATGTCCTTCCTGGTGACCTGGAGCGCGTTGTTGATGCTGTTTTGGGCGATGGGCGTCCCGTTGGGCTTACAGGCACCGTACACTTACGGTGGATGAGTGAACGGGCTCAAGAAAGAAAGCCGTCATCAATGATCCAGCCTGCGAAAATGGTTCTGTCGCTGAACATCATGTTGAGCACCGCCGCGGCGTTTGCTCAAACACCGGTGGATTACCTGCGCGACGTTAAGCCGATTTTGAAGTCGCGGTGTTTTGCTTGCCACGGGGCTCTCAAGCAGGAATCCGGTCTGCGGCTAGATACGGGGAGTGCCGTTCGGCAGGGGGGCGACGGAGGTGCGGCAGTTCTGTCGGGTCAGGCAGATAAGAGTTTGCTGATCGAGAAGGTATCCTCGAAGGACGCTTCTAAACGGATGCCGCCGGAAGGTGAACCGCTCACCGCCGCACAAATCGAAACATTGAGAACGTGGATTTCCCAGGGAGCCACGTCGCCGGAGAACGAGCAGATCGAACCCGACCCGCGCGAACACTGGGCATTCAAGAAGCCCATGAGACCGGCGGTGCCGGAAATCCAAAACTCGCAATCCGAAATCCGAAACACGATTGACGCATTCGTGCTGGCGAAGCTCGACAACCAAGGTCTGTCTCCGCGACCGCCGGCCGCGAAGCACGTTTTGTTACGGCGCGTGTTCCTCGACCTGATCGGCCTGCCGCCAACTCGTGAAGAGTTGCTAGCGTTCCTCGCTGACGAGTCACCCTCCGCCTACGAGACGGTCGTTGATCGGTTGTTGCGCGATCCTCGTCACGGTGAACGCTGGGCTCGGCATTGGATGGACATCTGGCGGTACAGCGATTGGTACGGTCGCCGGCATGTGCCCGATGTCTGGAACAGTGCTCCGCAGATTTGGCGCTGGCGAGATTGGATCGTGCGGTCGCTCAACGCCGATCACGGGTACGACCGGATGATTCGCGAGATGCTCGCTGCTGACGAGGTCTGCCCCGAGGATGACAACGCGGTCGTCGCGACCGGCTATCTGATTCGCAACTGGTACGCGCTTAATCCGAACGACTCAATGCGGAGCACGGTCGAGCACACCGGCAAGGCGTTTCTCGGCCTGACATTCAACTGTGCTCACTGCCACGATCACAAGTACGACCCGATTTCGCAGGACGACTATTTTCGCCTGCGAGCATTCTTCGAGCCGATCAGCATTCGCCAAGACCGCGTACCGGGCGAAGCCGATCCGGGCCCGTTCGAGGAATACAGCTACGGCAAGCTGCGAAAGATTCAGCGGCTCGGCGCGGTCCGCATCTTCGACAAAACTCCTGACGCACCGACCTGGTTTTACACTGGCGGAGACGAACGTAACCGAGTGAAAGATCGCGGCTCGATGCCGCCCGGAGTGCCCACATTCCTGGCCGAATCACCGCCGCAGATGACGCCGATCACGCTGCCTCCGCGAGCGTGGTATCCCGGCTTGCGACCGAGCCTTCACGACGCCTTGTTGACCGAGACGCGCCAGGCCGTCGCGCAAGCGGAAACAGAATTTGCCGCAGTGCAAAAGTCCGGGAATGACGTCCCGCAGTCGGCTCGCGATCAACTTGCACAAGCCGAGGCCGCGTTCACTGCCGCGGTTCGCGAGGCCGAACAAGCGGGACGTCCTGGAGCGCTCGCAGGTCGGCAATCGCTGCTGATCGACGCGACCGCCGGACGACGCATCATCCAAAACGGATTGCCGCAGCTCAAAGCTCTGGATGATGGCGCGACGTTAAGCTTTCAATGGCTGATTCTCAACGACGCGCACGTTAATTTCCAATTCGCGAAGGACGTCGTGAAGGGGCTGACCGCCGGCTACGTCGCGTTTGAAAGAGGCCGCATCGTTTCCTATCAGCCGGGAACGTTTACCGAGTTCGAGACCGGGCGATACGACTTCGCCGCCGGCCAGCGGCGTTTCCAAGTATCGCTCTTGCTGGAGACAAACGCCGATCGTTGCTTGCTGACGGTTCGCTCGCTGACTGAGGACAAGCTGCTGGTGGACCGCGTGCCGGTGGCGCTCAACGGTTGGAACCCGGTCGGCGATGCGACGAAGGGAATCTCATTTGACGCGCGAACCGGCAGTGTCGTGGTGCTCGACGACGTGGTGCTGACAGCCGCTGCTGTCGCCGACAATCCACCCGCGCGGTTGGCCTCGTTCGACTTCGAGCCGCCGAAGTACACCGTCGGCAGCGATGTGCCGGGCATCGAGGGTTGGGCGAACTCGTCATTCGGAGTCGTTCCGGCAACGTCGGTCGTTTCGACGACCGCCGGCAACGAATCACTCCGCGACCTGTTGCAGAAACTGCAAGCGGCTCACCGCGCCGCCGAAGCCATCAACTTGCCGCTGCGCAACGCCGAGTCCAATCACGTCGCCGCTCGTGCGGAACTGGCGAGCCTCGAAGCCCGCATCGCCGCCGATCGCGCGAAGCATGGCGAGACGCCCGGCGCGGATGTCGTTGTGCTCGCTCGCGCAGCGAGTCGTTTGGAACGGGACGCCGCTCTGCGAAAAGCCGAAGCCGATGTGCTCGCGAATGAATGCACGCTGGCCGTCGCCGAAGCGAAGCCGGCAACAGACGCCAACCGCACGAAGGAAATCGACGCGGCGAACAAGCAACTCGCCGCCGCCCGCCCGACGCTCGACAAGGCGCGGGCCGCGACAGCGAACACGACCTCCGAAACCTATTCGCCGTTCAGCCCGTCGTATCCCACGACCAGCACCGGCCGCCGTCGAGCCTTGGCCGACTGGATCGCCAGCACCCAGAACCCGCTGACTGCGCGCGTGGCTGTCAATCACATCTGGTCGCGGCACTTTCACTCGCCACTGGTCGCTAGCGTGTTCGACTTCGGCCGCAACGGTGCGCGGCCGACGCATCCAGAACTGCTCGATTGGCTGGCCGTCGAGTTCATGGAGTCTGGCTGGAGCATGAAGCACTTGCACCGTCTGATCGTGACGAGCGCGGCGTATCGGCGTGTGTCTTGTGTAGGTTGGGATTCCATCCCGACCTCCGCTGCGGGGGCGATCTTGTCGAACACGCCGAACGGACGGGATGGAACCCCATCCTACGTCGATCCCGAAAATAAACTCCTCTGGCGAATGAACGCTGGACGCATGGAGGCCGAGGTTGTGCGTGATAGCATGCTTTACGTGGCTGGCAAAATTGATCCGAAGATCGGCGGCCAAGAACTGGAGAACAGCGAGGCCCTGACGACCTTTCGCCGCAGCTTGTACTACAGCGTCTTCCCCGAACAGGGGGGCAAGAGCACGATGGGTGAGTTGTTCGACGCGCCCGATGCACTCGAATGTTATCGCCGCAGCCGCAGCATCATTCCACAGCAGGCACTCGCGCTGACCAACAGCGACCTCGTGCATCAACTGAGCGTCGCGATCGCCCAAGCCGAGGGCCAAAAGCGGCCGGACGAGTTTGTGATCGCGTGCTTTGAGCGTATCTTGTCCCGGGTATCGACGCCGCAGGAGTTGCAGATTTGTTTGGAGGCTCTAAAAAACCAAAGCGACCTTTTTGCCAAGACCAACGTTGCCGATGCGGAGCGACGAGCAAAAGCCAGCTTGGTTCGTGCGTTACTCAATCACAATGACTTCGTGACGATCAGGTAGTGCGATGAAACCAACTCCTGTCGAATCTCCGTGCGTTGGCTGTTCGCCGACGCCGCGCGCTTTCCTCGCCGACATGGGTCTGGGTTTCACTGGCCTCGCCCTCGCAGCGATGTTGGCGGAAGACGGTATCACAAGAGCTGCTGATCCATCGGCGGTTTCTCCCCCTCTCCCCCTCGCCCTCTCTCCCCCTCTCTTCAAACCTCGCGCAAAGTCGGTCATCTGGATCTTCCTCTCCGGCGGCTACAGCCACGTCGAGACGTTCGATCCGAAGCCGGCACTGAACCAGTACGCGGGGATGACGTTCGACAAGACGCCGTTCGAGAACCCGCTCAACTCGCCGCTGCACAACAAGCGGTTTCGTTCGGTACTGGCCGAAGAGATCAACATTCGCGATGTGTACCCGACGATCTATCCCATGCAGGTCGGCTGGCGGAAGTACGGCGACAGCGGTATCGAGATCACCGATTGGTGGCCGTATCTCGCCCAGCAAGTCGATGAACTGTGCTTCGTTCGCAACATGTGGACGACGGACAACGATCATGCCGCCGAGAATCAAATTCATACCGGTCGGCATCGCCTCGACGAACAGCAACCGAGCCTCGGAGCTTGGGCACATTACGGACTTGGCACCCTCAACGAGAATCTTCCGAAGTTCGCGGTGCTCGGCGGGCCGACGCGGTCGGACACACGATTGTCGATCGATTCGCTGTATCTCGGACCGCAGCACGCGGGTGTGCCGCTGGCTCTGGACCCGAAGAATCCACTGCCGTTCGGACAACGCAACGCTGGTCAGAGCTCCGAAGAACAGCGGCTGGAATATGAGCTGATCGGGAAGTTGAATGCGCTCACGGCGGTCGAGTACCCGGAAGATCAAGAGTTGCTGGCTCGCATCCGCGCGTACGAGTTGGCATTTCGCATGCAGGCAGCGGTACCCGAGGCGATTGATTTCTCTCAGGAAACGGACGCAACGACCAAACTGTACGGTATTGACAATGAGGCAACAAAGCTCGCCGGACAGCGACTGCTGGCGGCTCGGCGATTGGTCGAGCGGGGCGTGCGGTTCGTGCAAGTCTTCCCGTCGCCGTACGGCGTTTGGGACTCGCATCAGAAGCTTAAGGAGAATCACACGCGATTGTGCGCGACGATCGATCTGCCCGTCGCGGGATTGATCCAAGACCTCAAACAGCGCGGGTTGCTCGACGAGACGCTCGTCGTGTTCTGCACCGAATTCGGACGCACTCCGGGCTTGGAACTGCGAGCCGGCGGCAAAGACGGTCGCGATCATCATCCCAACGGCTTCACGATCTGGATGGCCGGAGCCGGTTTGAAAAAGGGCTACATTCACGGTGCTACCGATGAACTCGGTTATCACGCGCTAGGCGACGGCCACTACGTCACCGACCTGCACGCCACCGTGCTGCACCTGCTGGGCCTCGACAACCGCCGCCTCGAAGTCCCCGGCCGCAAACGCCTGGAGATTGATCACGGCCAAGTGATCCACGACATCCTGACGTGACTCGCTGTCGAGTCTTCTCTTGTAAGTCATGCGCGCCGTGCGCGCAATTGGTTCCCTCTCCCCCGCCGCGGGGGAGAGGGTTAGGGTGAGGGGCCGAACGGTCAAACGCCATTCGAAGACATCCCCCTCACCCCGGCCCTCTCCCCCGATGCGGGGGAGAGGGAGCAAGGTTGCGGGCGAAGCCCGCGTTAGGGAACAAAGAACGATGAGAACTGGCCGCCTGATGAGACTTCTGACCGCTCTGTTTGTTACTGGATGGAGCGCGGTGTTGACATCTCGGATACAAGCTCAGGGCCTCGCCCCGGAAGAAGCCGTGAAGCGGATGCGGGTGGCCGACGGATTTGAAGTGCGGTTGGTCGCGAGCGAGCCCCTGGTTCGACAGCCGGTCTGCATCGAGTTTGATGACCGCGGGCGGTTGTGGGTCATTCAGTATTTGCAATACCCGAACCCGGCAGGTTTGAAGCGGGTGCAGGTCGATCGCTACTCGCGGACGAAATACGACCGCGTGCCCGAACCTCCGCCGCGCGGGCCGCGAGGTGCCGACCGCATCACGATCCTCGAAGACACCGACGGCGACGGTCGCAGGGACCGGGGCCGCGACTTCCTCGACGGGCTCAATCTGGCGACGGGTTTGGCGTTCGGGCACGGCGGCGTGTTTGTGCTCAACGTTCCCTACCTACTCTTCTATCCAGACCGGGATCGCAACGACGTTCCGGACGGCGATCCCGAGGTTCTGTTGACCGGCTTCGGTATGGAGGACGCACATAGCTTGGCCAATTCGCTGACCTGGGGACCGGATGGTTGGCTGTATGGATGCCAGGGAAGCACGGTCACGGCCAACATTCGCGGGAACGAGTTTCAGCAGGGAGTCTGGCGATACCACCCGGTGACGCACGCGTTCGAATTGTTCTGCGAAGGGGGTGGAAATTCGTGGGGCCTCGATTTTGATCGCCAGGGAAACTTGTTCTACAGCACGAACTATGGCGGGCATGTCCTCCTGCATGGCTTGCAGGGAGGGTACTTTGTGAAGTCGTTTGCCAAGCACGGCGAGTTGCACAATCGCCACAGCTACGGATTCTTCGACCACGCTCCGCACAAGAACTTTCGCGGCGGGCACGTCACGGTGGGCGGGATCGTTTACCAAGGCGACTCGTTCCCAGCGGCCTTTCGCGGCAAGTACGTCGCGGGGGATCTGCTCGGTCACGGAGTCTACTGGCACGACATTGAGCGACATGGCTCCACGGTGAAGACCGCTCACGGTGGCCAACTTCTCGTGGCGAACGATGACTGGTTCGCTCCGACCGACGTGACGTTGGGACCGGACGGCGCGGTTTATGTGTCCGACTGGTACGACGGGCGGACGGCACATCCCGATCCGGATGCCGACTGGGATCGAACGAACGGACGCATCTATCGCATCTCGGCGAAGGGAACGAAGCCAGTTGAACCGATCGACTTCGCCAAGCTCGGTGTGGAACAACTGATTGAGCTGCACGACCATCCGAGCCAGTGGCATGTCCGTCACGCACGTCAGGAGTTGGTCCGGCGACACGCGACCGTAGTCCCTGCGGCCGAGAGCCGGAAACGTTCTGAAGCACGTTCGCCCGCCGCGTCCGGCGCGCTCACCGCGAAAGTTGAATCGAAGTTGCGCGACGCTGCACTTCAAAGCCCGACGGAGACGATGGCGCTCGAAGCGTTGTGGACGCTGCACGCCCTGGATCGGTTTGACGAGGAATTGGCGAGCCAACTGCTTGGCGGCCCCCATCCCGCCGTGAGAGCTTGGACGGTGCGGCTGCTCGGGGATTCCAGGCAAGTCTCGCACGAGATGGCTCATCGGCTCGACAAATTCGCCGAGCACGAGCCGATGGTGGAAGTGCGGCAGCAACTCGCCGCCACGGCGGCACGCCTGCCTGCGCACCAGGCAATGCCGATCATCAATGCCAACATCAATCGCGACATCGACAACGACGATCCCCGACTGCCGTTGTTGTTGTGGTGGGCTGTCGAGCGACACAGCGTCGATGGTCGGGACGAAGTGCTGCGCCGGTTCCTGCGTCCTGCGCTCTGGAAGTCGACGCTGGGGCGAGAAACGTTGCTCTCCCGGTTAATTCGCCGATACGCCGCTGAAGAGAGTCGGGCGGGACTGAACTCCGTCGTTCAGTTGCTGAAGGCGGCTCCGGACGAAGCCGCACGCAATTCACTCTGGGGACCGGTTCTTCAAGGTTGGCAGGAGAGGCCGCCTGCCGCTGCGGCGATGAATGATGATGCCGAGGACACAAACTCCGCTGAGTTCTCGCGCATGGTCTTGGCGGCGTGGCAGGCTCAGCCGGCGGATTCCACGTTGTTGAAATTGGGAATTGCCCTGCGGCTTCCCGAGCCACTCGACGCCGTTCGCCGAGCGGCGTTTGACCGTGCGGTGGATGCCGGTCGGCGAGTGACGCTGCTCGACATGCTCGGACCGACGAGCGATCCAACGCTCATCGAGCCGTCGCTGGAACTGGTTCTCGCCGATGAGCCGGAGGCTGTCCGCAACGCCGCGTTGCGGATCCTCTCCCGATTTGACGATCAGCGCATTATTTCGAAGTTGATGGCACTGCATCGGTCGTCGCGGTCGGCCGCACTTCAGTCTCAGATTCGCGATGTCCTGCTGGGACGTAAAGCGTCCGCGCGAGCGTTGCTGTCTGCCGTTGACCGAGGCGAAATCGAAGCCAAGGTCACGCCGCTCGAACAAATTCGACGTGTGGCCTTGTTCGAGGACGCGGATCTCGACGCGCTCGTGGCCAAGTATTGGGGCCGCCTAGAACCATCAACGCGCGAGGAAAAGCTGGCGGAGGTCCGCAGGCTCAACAACGATTTGAGGGCCGCTCCGGGCAACGCAGCGGCGGGGCACCTAGTCTACAAGAAGCACTGTGCTTCATGTCATCAACTGTTTGGCGAGGGAACGAAGCTCGGTCCCGAACTGACATCCGCGAACCGCCAGGATCGCGATTTTTTGCTCATCAGCCTTGTCGATCCCAACAGCGTCATTCGCAAGGAATTCGTCAACATCGTTGTTCAGACGAAGGATGGACGCGTCCTTACGGGACTGCCCGCCTCACGGAACGAGACCGGTCTAACGCTGGTCAACGCGAAGAACGAGCCGGTGGTGATTCCAGCCGCCGAGATCGACGAGCTTCACGAGTCGCCGGTCTCGATGATGCCGGCTGATCTCCACCGGCAACTCGCACCCCAGGATCTGCGTGATCTCTTTTCCTACTTGCAGCGGAGCGAATGATGAGAATGATGAGGATGATGAAAATGATGAGAATGACGAAAACACTCCGAATCGTCGTGCTGATCTGCTGTTTATTTCCCTTGGCCGCCCCCTCGTCGGCTCAGGAGGCGACCGACAGCAAACAACTCTACCGGAACAATCTCACGCGAATTGAAAATCCCCAACCGCTGCTCGCCGACCATCCCGAGTTCTTTGAGCCGATTACCGAACAAGCACACTTCGAGGCACCGCCGCTCGTCGTGGACGACGCGGCCGATCTCCACGTACGTGCCTGGAGATTCTCTTACAACGCGCGAGGCATCATCGAAATGCCCAACCATCTGAAGGCTTCGCAGACCGCCGTCATCATGGTCCATCCCTGGGGCATTGATGACGGGCAGGGATGGAACACTCCCGAGCCAGCCGGCGTCGCAGACTTCTGCACCACGGAGAAAAACCATCTCGCGGCCCGACACACGCGCGAGATCGTGCGGCCGTTCATCAACTCACTGCGGGGTAAGGCCGCCTTCGTGATGTACAGCCTGCCCGGCGCCCATGATTCGATTCGGCACAAGCTGTATCGTTCATTCACGCACACACCCACCGACGCGGAGCGAAAAACGGGAGCCGCCGAGTTGTCCGCCAAACTGAAGAGCTTCAACTACCGCGGTGAACCGCTGCCGTCGGAGTTGTCGCTGTCACGAGACCTTCCCGTACGCGATTATTTTCGACAGTTCCCCGGCCTCGATGCGGGACCAAGGTACAACAACGCCGGCTTCTGGAATCTGCCGATTCCGGTCACCGTGGATGTCGACGTCAAACCGGACGACATCGTGATCTATGACTCGGAAGGCTACGAACCACTCAAAAACTTCCTGAAGGACAACGGCGTGCGGCATGTGCTGCTGACCGGCTACGCGACCGACATGTGCTTCTGCAAGACGACCGCCGGATACGAGAACCTGTCGAAAGACTTCAACGTGTTCCTGGTGGGCGATGCGTCTCTGGCGACGTTCCCGTCCAACAAGTCTCCGCGGTTTGCCGTCAACGCCGCGATCTCCTTCGCGGCGCTCAATCAGCTCGTGACACAGGTCTCCTGGGTCACGTTCGCTGCGGAGAGGCACTGATGTCTGCGCGCAGCATTTCGGCTCGTCGAGGTCATCGCGGCGGTTCGCCAACCGACGGCTCCTGACGGCGGAAGAAAAGGGAGTGATCCGCTTGTGGATCAACTATGGCGGCGCGTTTCAGCTTGCTCCGCAAGAAGTGGCCATCTTGAAATCACCAAAGATTGCCAAGCTGGCTTAGGACCGTGGATTTCCACGACGACCAAATCAAGACCATCACCGAAGTCCTGCGGCAAATGATGGCCGAGCCGCCCAAGCCTCGCGAAATGGGCTTCTACACCGTCAGATCACGCTCCGACAAATCAGAGTAGCTGACGACTTGGGGTTGGGTGTTCAAATTTCAGATTTCAAACCTCAGATTTCGGAGGCCACGTTTCAGATGTCGAGAATCATTTCCGCCCGCCAACCCTTCTCGGTTTGCTCGACGCACAGTCCGTGGTATGTGATGGCTTTGACTTCGTGAGCCAGCCGATGCCGCGAGCGATCGCACGGCTCGCCGCGCAGAATCGCTTCCAAACCGGCGTCGCTAACGCGGACCGAGAACTCGCAAAACAACATCTGCCGCGTTTCAAACCGAAACAGCAATTCGTTCAGCCAATCGAACAGCAAATAGTCGAGTTCTCGTGCCGTCAGCGACACGGCTTCTTCGACCGTGCCCCGCACATCGTCGCTGTTTTCGACCAGCAACGATGTCAGCCCACGGGCCGCGTCGACGAACAATTCTTCGAGCGTACCGGCGGCGACTCGCAAGCCGATGTCGGCGGTGTGATCGAACGTCTCGAACATGGTTCGCCTTTCCGGAAGGGAGTCATCGCCGAGATCCACCGACGATCGTCCTACAGGATTCGCCAGCTCTCTGCCAAAAGTGCCGCGACCGCGCGCACAGATATTGGGATATCCCGCGTGCCCAAAGACTGTGCGTGATCAGTGTCGATTCTCCGAGTCGGGTCGACTGTTTTCTTGTCGACTGTCTTTTTGCCGGCTTCAGCCGACTCCCCATTTGCCACCAGCTTGAAGAGACTGTCCGGTTTTCGGGTGTTGAAGGTCAAGGATCTGCTCCGCGGTTCGCCGGACTCTCGGCGACGTGTTGATGGACGATCATGAGGTTATGGATCAGGACGGCCAAGGCCACGTCAGTTTTGGCTCGTGTCGGCGTGCGGCCGGTGTGGCGGCGGAGTTGGCGGTGTTCTTTGAGATCGGCGAAACCG
>CAYSHJ010000118.1:0-9705 GCA_964430385.1 uncultured Planctomycetaceae bacterium | reverse complement strand
GGCCTTGGACGTGACCAACAGCAACATGGCCGCCCCGCTGTTGGCCAAGAGTTTTTCTGAGTGGCTGTTCGCCATCATTAGTGCGATCGCTTTTACAACCGTGCTGGGGACCGTCAGCGGCCTGATCATCGCCGCCAGCGGAGCGGTCGCTCACGACATCTGCGGCAGCCTGTTGAAAATGGAAATGTCCGACCACGAGAAAATCCGCATCGCCAAAATCGCCTCGGTAGTCGTGGGCCTGATCGCCATCGTCCTGGGGATCCTGTTCGAGAAAATGAACGTGAGCTACCTGGTCGGCTGGGCGTTCTCCGTCGCCGCGTCCGCCAACCTGCCGTCGCTAATCATGCTCATCTTCTGGAAGGGGACGACCAAGCAAGGCATCACGGCCGCGATCACTGTTGGTTTAATCTCATCGCTGAGTTGGATTCTGCTCTCCGCCGACACGTTCAAAGACGTGTATGGCCTCGACCCCGCGAAGGCCCTTGTCCCGTTCAGCCAACCGGGCATCGTGACGATTCCGCTGGGGTTCGTGGTGCTGGTGGGCGTCTCGCTGCTGACGCGGAAGAAAGCGGCGGTCGTGTGAACGTAGCCATCACGCTCCGCGTGATGAGCCTTACGAGTTGCGGCAACGAACGTCTCGAAGCACTCGTAGGTCAATCCCGAAAGGCTCATCACGCGGAGCGTGATGGCTACGTTGAAAGGCTCATCACGCGGAGCGTGATGGCTACGTTGCCGGACTACGGCGTTTCGCCATCCTCGGCGGGAGCCCACAACTCGCGGAATTTCTCGCGGACGTACGGATTCAATTGGTTGGCGAATTCGATCGGCAAGCGGAGCGTCTTGATGACCTCTTGTACGTCGGCGAGGTCTTTCAAGCGGTTCGTGTTGGTCATGCCCGACGCGAGCTTTAATTCGATAAGCGTTGCCAGCGGAATGTATTTGCGGCCATCCAATTCGATGGACACTTGCGACGGGTCAGGAAACGACACTGGTTTTGGCTTTCCATCGCCAGGAAAGCCACCGGTGATCAGGAACTCGATTTTGACACCCAGTTCCGTGTCGCGCAGATTCTTGCTGCCTTGGAACGGCGCAAGATAACCGCGTCCCTCCAACTTTTCGTGAATCATTGGCACGCTTTCACGAGTCACGAGAATATCCACATCCTCGGTGAACCGCCGAAAGCCATGCTGAAACAAGGCCATGCCGCCGACGATGGCGTAGGGGATGCCGAGTTCGTCCAGCCGCTTGGCGATGCGACGCATCGCTTGTTGGACGGCTCCTTTGTCTTCGAAGAATATGCTGCCTTCGGTCAATGCCCACCTCGAATTCTGGTCCAGGCGTTTTTCGTACGGAATCAATTCCGGGTGGCCAACAGCGGGTGTCCCAAGCGGTCGGGGAGATGCGAGCGTCTGCGGATCGAGAGCCGTACTCATGGGGGATTCCTGTAATTCGCGTTGACCATCATGTTACGTTGGTATCCCGTTTCCCGTCCACGTGTTTCCTCCCAGGGCAGAATCGGAATCCGCAACCATGCTTCGTACTCTCGGAAATTCGAACCTTCGCATCACTCCGCTGGGCATGGGCTGCTGGCCGATCACGGGCATCAGCAGCATCGACGTCAACGAAGCCGACAGCCTCGCCACGCTGCGAGCCGCATTTGATGCCGGCATCAACTTCTTCGACACCGCCTACTGCTACGGCTTCCAAGGTCAGAGCGAGAAGATGATCGCGCGCGAGCTGGGGCCGCATCGCAACGAAATTATCATCGCTTCGAAAGGAGGCTTCCATTGGATCGACGGCAAGCAGGCGCGATGTGGTCGGCCGGAGACGCTGTTCCTCGAGTGCGACGAAAGTCTGCAACGGCTCAAGACGGATCGCATCGACTTGTACTACTTGCACGTTCCCGACCCAAACGTCCCCATCGCCGAATCGGCCGGCGCGATCGCTCGGCTCATCGAGCAGGGCAAGGTGCTGAGCGCGGGTCTGTCGAACGCGAGCGTCGAGCAGCTTGAAGAATTTCACCAGGCCTGTCCGCTCACCGCGTATCAGCCGCACTTCAACATGCTGCAACGCGAGATTGAAGACTCGCAGTCGCCGTGGTGCGTCGCGAACGGCGTGTCGGTCGTCGTGTACTGGCCGTTGATGAAAGGTCTGTTGGCCGGACATCTTCCGCGCGAGCATGTCTTCGATCCGAAAGATGGTCGCCAAAAATATCCGATGTTCAACGAAGACGAGTGGCAGAAGAACCAGGACTTCCTCGATGTCTTACGAGCGATGTCCGTCGAGTTGGGCCGGCCGGTGTCGCAGATCGTGCTTAACTGGACAATTCAGCGAGCGGGCATCACCGCCGCGCTGTGCGGAGCCAAACGCCCGCATCAAATTCGCGAGAACGCCGAAACGCTGAGTTGGTCACTGACGGACGAACAGATTGCTGGCATCAATGCCGCGATTTCCGCGCGCGGATCGGTCGTATCGCGTGCGGCGGTTTGATGGTTGTCGCTCGGACACCACACAAGCTCTGGATCGCGCCGACTCGAAGCGGAGCTTCGGGGAAGCATTCTCAAGCGGAGCTTGGGAACGTGCGGTGAACGTCGCTCACTCTCGACCGTCAGGGCGTCGTTGTTTCGGACGGTCTTCTTGCGGTCGGCGATCGGGGCGGCGAGAGCCGTCGAGCGGACCGAACGGCGGTTGCCCATTGGGGCGGAAGCTGCGATTGCCGTCGACGCCTGGGGGACGGCGCATGAAGTCGTCGGGGAAGGACTGTTGCATTTCCGCAAACATGACACGCAATTCGTGGATGCCGGGAATGTTCTCTTCCAAGTAGCGCAATTGCAGTTGTTCCAGCCATTCGTTTTCCGGAAGGTTCAACAGACTTTGCCGGTCTGGCAGAGTTTCGAGATACCGACGCAGATCATCGTCGTCGGGAAAGCGTTCGTCGATGGTCAACACCAATTCGCTGGTGAGTCCGCGTATCAAGACCATGTACAAGGCGAAACGCTGTTGGTCCACGTTTTTCCAACTGAGAACGAACTCTTCCGCAGGGCCACCTTGATCCAGCGCGCCAAGCATCTCCGGGAAGACATCCTTCTTGGCCTCTTGAGGATGACCGAAAAGCTTGAACTGTGGCGGCAGCCCGCGATTTCGTTGTCGCGTCTCCTGCACGACCTCCACCATACGCGTGAATGGATCCCGCGTTTTCAGTTGATCCTGTCGCGACGTCGGCAGTTGCCGTTCCAAGACGTCGATCATCGCTTTGGTTTCGCGCGCCGTGGAGGGAGCGATGTTGCGCATGCGTCCGGTCCGTCCGACGATTTGCTCAAACACCTGCTGGCGCCCCGGTCGCACGAAGGCTCTTGGTCCGCCTTGACGCGATGGCGGAAACAGCAGTGGGTCCGGCTCGCGGCGGAACTCTTCGATCATTCGTAGTCGAGCATTGGGGTCCGACTGCTCGCGCAGTTGTTGTCGCTGCCAGGGGGAGAGCGAACTCACGAGAGCTTGGTACGCGGCGAACGCCGCTTGAAGTTCGGCATCCCGGTCGATCGCTTGCTGCAACTCGCGCAGTTGATCTTTCCGTACCGCGGGCAGTTCCTGGAACTTTTGCAAATTGTCTTCGAGCCGTCGCCGCTCAGCCGGAGTCATTTCGGCGACGCGGCGCTGATTCGCGTCGCGACGCACGGACTCCGCGTCGTCAGCTCCGATCACGAACGGTAGCAGCGACAAGGCCAGCAACAAACCGGTGCGTCGCTTGGCAAGAATGGCCATTCGCCATTTGCCATTTGCCATTTGCCATTTGCATTGTCCGTCGTTCGGTCGCGCTGCGCGACCAATCCTAGCGACGCTCCGGAGGTCGTGGTTCATCGAGCAGCCCTTGTTGTTTCAAATCTTTCAGGAATTGCACATCGCCAATCTCAGAGTAAAGGTCAAGTTCCTCGATCAGCGGCAAATCATCCAGCAGCGGATCGGTGGGTGGCCGCGCGACCTGACGAGCCGCTACGAAGCTGACGACTCCGACCAGCAGCAGTCCCGCGGCCCACGCGGCCCAACGCACCGTGGCAGCCGACGACGGCCGACCAAGCTCCAACAACTCCGTCCCCGCCGCTGCCCTGTGCGCGCGGTCGGGTGATCCTTCGACCGCTTGCAACGACGACAGCGTGCGGCTGGTGAATTCTTCCGACGCGCGTGGCTGGTGCAGTAGTTCGAGCAATTCCCAGGCGCGATTCAGTTTTTCGACTTCGGCTCGGACGGCGGGATCGTTTGCCAATGTCTGTTCGACATCGCGCACTCCGGCCTCGGGCAACTCACCGTCGAGATAGGCCACGAGCTTCTCGGTGAATGAGCCGGAGTTGGTTGGGTCGTTCGCCATGCGGATTCGATTTCCGATTTTGGATTAATCTCGTTCCCACGCGGAGCGTGGGAACGAGATTCTGACAATTACAAAAACGGTTCCAGGTAGGTTCGCAGGTTTTCGCGAGCGCGTGACAACAACGATTTGACCGCTTGCGGCGAGAGATCCATCGCGGTGGCGATGTCGATGTAGCTCATTTGTTCGAACTTGTTGAGCAGCACGGCCATCTTTTGCCGGTCGTTGAGCGACTCCAACGCCGCTCGGACCAAGCCTTGCGTTTCCAGACGATCCAACACGCGCGCCGGCATGAGCGCCGACCGCTCCGCCAGCAACCGCTCCGCCGGACGCGGACCCAACGGGCCGGAATCGCTCGCCGGCAATGTCACGTTTTTGCGCCGCCCCGTGTCGCGCCGCCAATTGCTCGCCAGATTGTTCGCGATGTGGAACAGCCAGGTCGAGAACTTGGCCTTGGCCTCGTACTTCTTGCGGTTGCGATAAATTCGCAAGAAGACTTCTTGAGCTAAATCCTCGGCGGCCTCTTGGTTCCCAAGCAGATGAAACAGCACGGCGATCAACCGGTGTTGATAATTCTCAACCAACTGTGAAAATGCCGTGTCGTCGCCCCGCTTAACGCGCAGCATCAATTGCACGTCCGGATCGTGTTTGTAAGCACGGATATCGGTCTCGGAATTCACCACGTCCGGACGGGTCTCCCCAGCAACTTGACGACCTTTGCCCATTCAACCCCGACCACCCCGTGAAAGTTTCTCGGTCAAACGGGTTTTCGGGCCACGAACGATTGTGCCAACCGTGCCGGACGCCTACCCGCAGCCAGTCATCAACGGCGTGAAGATTATAGTTTTCGCCGCGACTCCCCGTTAGTATCGCGACCCCGCGTTGAACTGCATCGTCATCCGTCCCACAGTCTGCGTCTCCCATGAGCCTCAGCCCACTCCCCTTGAGCTATTGCACCAACGTGCATCCAGGCCGCACAGTGGCTGAGGTCGAGGATGGTCTGACGCAGTTCACCGTCCCTGCGCGAGAACGATTCGGATCGCCATTGGCCGCTGGATTGTGGCTGGCTCAGCCCGTGATCCGCGAATTGCTCGCCGTGCCGAATCAGGTGAATTGCTTTGCTGAGCGAGTCCGCGAACTCGGATTGTGTACGTACACACTTAACGCTTTCCCGTTCGGCGACTTTCACAGCGAGCGAGTCAAAGAGAACGTTTACATTCCCGATTGGACTCAGCCCAGCCGATTGGAGTACACCTGGGACTGTGCGCGTGTCCTCGCGAAACTCATGTGCACGACAATGCCCAGCGGCACGGATGGCAGCCTTTCGACGGTGCCGCTGGGCTTTAAGGCTCTCGCGACCGCGGCCGACTTTGAAACCGATTGCACCCGCAACTTCCTCGAACTGGCTCGACGACTCAGCCGACTAGAAATGGAAACCGGACAGACGATTCGTTTGGCGATCGAGCCGGAGCCATGTTGTGTACTCGAAACCACGGCCGAGACCGTCGTGTTTTTTCGCCGGCTACGAGATCGAGCGGCCAACGAAGAAACTTTGGACGCGGTCGAACGACACCTCGGCGTCTGCTACGATGTCTGTCATCAGGCGGTCGAGTTCGAGGATGTCGCCGATTCAATCGCGACACTGGCTCGCGAGCGAATCCGCATCAACAAGGTTCACATCACCTGTGCATTGCAAGTCAACCGACCGGCGGAGAACGTCGCCGCGCGCGAGGCCTTGTCGCACTTCGTCGAGCCGCGCTACTTGCATCAGACATTTGCGCGTTCCCCGTCCGGCGAAGTTCGACGAGTCATTGACCTGACCACCGAACTGTGCCGGTCGCCGGATCTCCTGTTCGCGAATGCCGAGGCGTGGCGAATTCACTTCCACGTGCCCGTCGATGCCGAGCAGGTCGGGCCGTTGCAGACGACTCGCGCCGAACTGAAACAAGCCCTCGCGGCAGTCGCAAAACTGGACGATGCGCCTCATTTAGAGGTCGAGACGTACACCTGGAACGTGCTTCCCGGAGCCGACAAGCCGGACTTGGTCACGGGACTGGCCCGTGAATTGTCGGCCACTCGGAGTTTATTGGCGAGCCTTTGACGCCGTCTCATCGCCCCGAACGCTTCCAGTGACCGGGCAAATCCCGAAATTGCGAATCACGACATGTTTTCACTCAGCCCTTGCGAAGTCTGAGGTCGACATATTCCCGGCGGAGCCGAGTTTGTTTTCATTTCGGTCGTTACCTATTTGTGAGGTGTTGTCATGCCTGGAGTTGTTCGACAGGAGCAACTCGGCCTGATGGATCATAAGTACATCGCCGCCGCGGACTTCGTCCTGGCTTCGCGAGGCGATGAGTTTTTCTGGGACGTCGGTCTGAGAGAGTTTGATGTGTCCGAGCTGGATTGCCCTCCGAT
Source organism: uncultured Planctomycetaceae bacterium (assembly GCA_964430385.1). GTDB lineage: Bacteria > Planctomycetota > Planctomycetia > Planctomycetales > Planctomycetaceae > CAYSHJ01. Next base: position 2,930 of record CAYSHJ010000118.1, on the reverse strand, counting down.
GCTTGTGATCGACGTGAGCAATATGACCGAGGCGATCAACCTCGGTTCGGCGGCTTAGCCGCTAAAAAAGCTGATTCATGAAAGGTCTTCTCGCGCCGGTGAGAAGACCTTTTTGTTGGAGTCGGTTGAAATTTGAGAGCGGAAGTTTGACATTGAAGGTTCCCGCAGGGAGTCTTCCATGCAACAGGTGCTCCAAGAACTGAGTGAAGCCGTCTCGCACCGCAAGCCGGTCGCATTCACGGCGCTGGTCGAGACTCGTGGCTCCACGCCGCAAAAAGCTGGCGCGACGATGCTGGTGTTTCCGGATGGTTCGCAAGTCGGAACACTTGGCGGCGGATGTGTCGAGGCCGAGGTCAAACGGCGAGCATTGTTGCTGCTCGATCACGGGCAGACGGAGTTGCTGACGTTTCAACTCGACAGTGACTTCGGTTGGGACGACGGACTGATTTGCGGCGGCCGCATGAAGATGCTCGTCGACCCGATTCGACCGGACACAGATCTGACTTATTACCACAAGCTGTTGGAGGTTCTCTCCGCCGGCGCCGGCTTCACTGAGGCGGTCGTGCTCGAAGTGGACAAGTCGGGCGGTCTCGCTGCGGATCGTTTCCTCCTTGGCGACACAGGCGAAGTGCTCGCGACTCGCTCCGCGGCGCAGCGATCCATCGAGTGGCACGACCAGAACGAAGTGATGGGCGGGGAGGCGGATCACGCCATCGCGCCAACTTCTCGGCACACACTTGCCGATGGTCAGAGGCCACACTCTGCCAGCCTGTTGCCGGAATCCGTCAAGCAACATTTTCGACCTTTGTCGCAGCGGCCTCGGCCGTACGTCGCGGGAGGCGTTTCGTTCTTGCCGCACCTGCGTCGCTGCCGGTTGATCATCGTGGGTGCCGGCCACGTCGGGCAAAAGGTCGCTCAACTCGCCAGCGAGGTGGACTTCGACACGTGGGTCGTCGATGACCGCGAGCAATACTGCAACCCGGATCGCTTTCCGCGGGCGAAGCGGTTGATCGTCGGTGACATCGACACTGCCTTGAGCGACCTGGACATCGACAGTGATAGTTATTGCCTGATCGTGACGCGCGGCCATCAGCATGACGAAGAAGCGTTGTATCACCTCGCCGTATCGTCCGCTCGATACGTCGGTTTGATCGGCAGCAAGCGGAAGATCAAGATGATCTTCGACGACTTGCAGCGCGAAGGGATCTCGCGCGAAGCGTTGGCTCGCGTGTACGCGCCGCTCGGTTTCGACATTGGCTCGCAAACCGTGCCCGAGATCGCCGTCAGCATCGTCGCGGAGTTGATCGCACATCGAAACCTCGGCGAGGTTCCGGCACGCCACCAGCGGGCCAGTTTGCTCGACGAACCGCTGGCAATTCCCGTCGCTCCTCAGGTTTCCTCGTCCCGTCGGGGAGAGGGTTAGCTGGGAAGCGGGAGTTGCGGCTGCGTTCGTAGTCCCGCCTTCAGGCGGTGGCCTCGCATGTCGATCCGCTTGTACGCGGAATGACGAACTCACGCCCTCGTCTTCGAATCGGCGATGCGGGATTCGTCGTCGAGGCGCGGGAAAGCCAGGCGGAATGTGGCTCCGGCACCTTCTTGGCTGTCGACGGAGATGTCGCCGCCGTGTTCGCGAATGATTTTCTGCGACACGGCCAGGCCCAATCCGGTACCGCGCGCGCCTTTCGTCGATTCAAAGATGTTGAACAGCGTCGGCAATTGGCCTTCGGGGATTCCCGGCCCGTTGTCGCGAACGATCACGAACAGCTCGTCGGCTTGCTGGTCGTAGCCGGTCTCGACGGTGATGCGACCTTCCGGAGTTCCCTCCACGGCGTCGATCGCGTTTGTCACGATGTTCAACACGGCTCGATGAATGCCTTCGGAATCGCACTGGCTTTCGGGAACTGACTCTGACGGCCGACAGTCGAGTTGCACCTGGCACTCGGCGGCGCGCGACTCCATCAGCTCACACACGTCGCGAACAGTTTCGTTCAAGCTCGCGAGCTGCAGCGCCGGCTTCCGCTCAGCGCTGATCGTCAGCATGTCCATGACCAGGTGATAAATCTTCGCCTGGTTCTTGTCGACAATCCGCCAGCCGCGTGAGATCAATTCCTCGTCGTGCTGCTTCAGGCCCATGTCGATGAGGTAACTGCCACCGCGGACGCCTTGCAGGATGTTCTTGATGTGGTGCGACAGAATGGTGATCGTCTGGCCGACCGCTGCCAGCCGCTCGGCCTTGAGGAACGCTTGCTGGAAGCGGTGGTCTTCGACCGCGAGTGCCGTTTGCCGTCCGATGGCCGCCAGCAAGTGCAGTTTGTCCTCCGTAAACCGATAGCCTTCGGGGCCGGCTTGATGGAACTGGTCTGAGGGCGTCGTGATGTCGAGGTACAAGACCCCCATCAATTCGTAGCGGCCTTGCATCGGCACACACAGCGCCTCGCGAATGCCGGCTTGTACGATGCTTTGTCCTGTGAATCGCAGATCGCTCGGCGCGTCCGACGTGCGCACGCCTTGGCCGCGTTTGATCACGTAGTCCACGATGCTCCGCGAGACCGGCATCGGGCTGTCCGGCGGCACGCCGCGACGATGAGAATACGCTTGTGGAGAAAGCTGACTGGTACGTGGATCGTTCACCAACACGCAACCGCGATCCGCGCCGACCACGTCGATCGTCAATTCCAAAATTCGGTGCAAAAGTTGATCGAGCGACAACGTGGGAGCCACCGCTTCCTCGGTGATCCGATACAGCACTTGCAGATTGGCGAGCGTCTGTGCGACCGACGTCGAGCGAAGAATGGAGGTGGCGTCGCGTAGCAGTTGCTGTCCGACCTCGCGACTCAGCTCGCCGACGATGGCCGAGCGATCGCGCACGTCGTCCAACACAAACAATTCCAGGTTGTCGGCGGCCGCCAGAGACGTCTGGGCGACAGGCT
>CAYSHJ010000117.1:0-2895 GCA_964430385.1 uncultured Planctomycetaceae bacterium | reverse complement strand
TTCCAACACTGGCACTGGCAACACCGCCGGCCCGGCTGAGAAATTGAAAATTCGCTCCGTCATGCGTGACTCCAGTTTGTAGTCGACTTTGGCATCCCCGCCGCTTGTGTCGAATCAGCCGCTGGGCGCTAGCCCACGGTTTGATTCCGCTGAACCGTGGGCTAGCGCCCAACGGCTGATGTCTGCGTTCCGACACGAATGGCGCAGAGCCCGAAATTAAAGGTCGCCGCAATTGCCCTTGCAAGGGACGCAGCGGGCCTCGTTTGACGGACTCATTGATGGCTCGCTCGTAAACGCCCAGACGGCATTGTCAGCGATTGCCGTCGGGACTGACGCGAGTCGCTTGCTCGCGAAATTGCTGTTCAACCTCGGTTGCCGACAGCGCTCGGTTGTAGAGGCGCAATTCGTCCAGACGTCCATGGAACCATTGCGAGCGAGTGACGTTGTAGGTGCCCAGTTCCAGCGGATAGGCGATCACGGCGCCAATGGCTCCATCGGTCCGTTTCTGTTCCGTCGACATTTGGCCGTTGACGTAGATCAGCAATTTCTCGGCCTTCGGATCGAAGACGGCGACGACTTGGGACCAAGATTGGCGTTTGACCGGCGAGGCCGCGGACAAAGTTTCCCAGGCGGTATCGGCGGCGTTCCGAGTTTCAAAGCGCGGGATCAAGTCCGCGCCGAGATAGATGTTCCAACCGTGCTTCGCGATCAAATAGCCGTTCCCGGTGACGCTCTCCGGACGAACCCACAGCGAGATCGTCAGCGGTCCCTTGATCCGCAATCCTTCGGAGTTGCCGGCCGACGCGAAGCTCTTCTGACCGTCGAATTCGCGCGAACCGCGATCGCCGTCGCGCACAATTTTCGCGCCCTCGAGTTGCAGCCGCTGGCGGCCCGCCTTGTCTGCTACGAATTCCGTGGCGGCATGGTCGAAATCGAAATGCGCGACGAGCCCCTCCGCATTGATCGTGGGGTTTTCGGTCGGCGTGGGAGCGGACTCGATACGGATGTCGTCCGGCAAAGCGAGCCGATAGATGTCGAAGCCGCCGTCGCGCATGGACACGAACGCCACATGCCGACCATCCGCAGCCCACGCCGCATGATCATCCAGCGCGGGATGACGAGTCAGATTACGAAGTTCGCTTCCATCGGATCGCATCAGATGTACGTCGAAATTCCCGTCGCGGTTCGAGCTGAACAGCAACCAACGCCCATCGCGAGACCACTTCGGCCGGCAATCGATGCCCGACTGATTCGTGAGCCGAGTCAACTCGGTGCCGTCGCGGCGAACCTTGTAAAGTTCGATGTTGCCGTCTCGATCGCTGGCGAAAGCGATCCACTGACCGTCGGGCGACCAAGCCGGTTGGTGCAGATACTGTCCGGCCGCTTGCAAGATCTGACTGCGATTCTTGCCGTCCGCGTCGACGGTCCACAGCTGCTCGGACGTCGTGACGTAGGCGATGCGCTTGCCGTCGGGAGACCAGCAGGGCTCCTCACCGAATTGCACGGCCGCTCCGGAAACCACTTTGCGTAGTTGCGTGGCCGCGAACTGCGAATCGATGTCGCAAACAAAAATGTCCTTGGACGAGTTGCCCGTGTCGTTCCCGCCACCGGAAATCAACAGGCGTTTGCTGTCGGGGGAAAATGTCGGATGTTCTTGAATCTGAACCTCGGCATCGAACGGCGTGAGCAACGGGCGGTCATCGCTGCCATCCGCGCGCACGATGCGAGCTCCCACCAGCACCAGGTTCGCCGCGCGACGGTTGGGATAATGCCGCGAGTAAACGATGTGCGAACCGTCCGGCGAGTAGCTCAGGAAGAATTTGTCGAAACTCGTGCGCGTGAGCCGCGTGATGTTCGCCGGCGTGGTTGGCTCGGCGGAGTCGGCGGCAGTCATCACCGCAAAGTTGGCGGTACAGACCAAAGCCACGACTTCGGTCAGCCAACGAACGCGTCTTGATCGTGACATCCGCATGTCGCTTCTCCGGTCGATCATCGGCATCGACGATCAGCTCAGTTCGGGAATCTCCGCCCCGAGAACGGCCGAATCCTGGACGAACAACTCCTGACGATTCAGTCCCATCTTTTCCAAGACAGTGACAATGAGATCGGAAGGATGCACCGGCCGCGACGCGGGGTAGCCACCGTCCGTCGTGCTGGCTCCGACAATGGTCCCACCGGGAGTGCCGCCTCCCGCCACGACCAGCGAATAGCCGTAGGGCCAATGCTCGCGCCCGCCGGTGCCGCTGATCGCCGGGCTGCGGCCGAACTCGCCCATCGCGATCACCAATGTCGACTTCAGCAAGCCGCGACTGTCGAGATCGTCGAGCAACGCTGTGAAGCCGCGATCGAAGACCGGACAATAACGATCCTGCATCCGCTCGAACAAACGGTAGTGCAAATCCCAACCGCCGTCGCCACCTTGCTGTTCGTCTTCCGCATCGCCGCTCCAATTGACCTGCACGAACGGCACGCCAGCTTCGATCAGCCTCCGGCCCAGGATCAAGTCCTGTCCAAAAACCGTGCGGCCATAACGATCGCGGAGGTCATCAGCTTCCGCATCAATGTCGAGTGCTCGCTTCGTCCCCGATGAGCTGAGCAAGCCAAAAGCTTTGTGTTGCAGATCCGTGAATCGTTCGGCATAGCCACCGGACTCGATGCGCCGTTGCCATTCGTCCAAGTTCGCGAGCAACTGCCGGCGATTGTCGAGCCGTCCGCCGCCAAGCTCACCCAGCGGTTGAATCGACGGCGGAGCTTGGAAGCCGGCGTCAATCGACCAACTCGCCAGTCGAAACGGATCATGCGCGGCACCGAGTTCGCCGGAGGTCTGGCCTCGCAGGTCGGCACCGCTGACTTTGCAATTCGGTCCGATCACCGTAAACGCCGGCCAGTCGGTCG
>CAYSHJ010000116.1:0-7687 GCA_964430385.1 uncultured Planctomycetaceae bacterium | reverse complement strand
TTGTTTGAAACCGCCGCCCACGAGCATCAGGCTGTAACAGTAATTCCAGTGGTCTCGGCCGGCGTCGCTGCCGTTGATCTTCGGCGTGCGGCCGAAGTCGCCAAACACGGCAATGATCGTTCGATCCAGCAACCCGCGGTCGGAGAGATCAGTCAACAGACTCGAGCACGCAGCGTCGAGTTGCGGCAGCAGCGTCCCTTTTAGCTTCTTGAAGTTTCCGCCGTGAGTGTCCCACGTCGCGTTTGCGTCGGGTGCCCATGACAGAGTGACCATGCGCGTGCCGGCTTCGATCAGCCGTCGAGCCAATAGCGTGCTCTGGCCGTAAATGTTCCGGCCATACGCCTCGCGAACGGCCTCCGGTTCGTCGGACAAGCGAAACGCTCGCTGCGTGTTTTCAGACGTCAGTAATTGCAAGGCTCGCTGTTGGAAACCGGTCATCGAGTCGGCGGCATTCGTTCCGACTTGTTGACTAAGCTGCCGATCAACTTCTTGGAACAACGCGCGTCGCATCGCCAGCCGCGACGTCGAGACATCGGCCAGCAGCGTCAGTTCCGGGATCGCGAACTCGGGTGAGTTCGGATCGCGAAGCACGAACAGCGGGTCTTTCGAGCGGCCAAGGATTCCCGCGAAAAACCCCGGCTGCGGCGGACCACCGGCACCCTCGGCCGTGATGTACGGCAGATGCACCGTCGGCACGATCGGACGTTCCGGCGGACGAACCATCGACAGCACGCATGCCGGCGAGGGGTAATCGGTTGGTCGCGTGCCGCCGCCGATCTCGCCTCGATCATGTCCCGTCATCGCCGCATACACGGCGGCCGCGTGCGCGTTGTTGACACCGTGGTGCATAGACCTCACGACGGTTGCGCGGTGCATGTGCCGCGCCAGTTTCGGCATCTGATCGCTGACTTGATACCCCGGCAGCGACGTCGCGATCGGCTGAAACTCTCCGCGAATGCCATCGGCCGCATCAGGCTTCATGTCCCACATATCGAGATGACTCGGCCCGCCGTTCAGAAACAGCACGATGCAGTGATCGGCCTTCGCCGCGAGTTCTTTCGCCGGTGCCGCCTCGCGCGCTTCGAGCAACTTCGGCAGCGACAGTCCCATCAACCCTAAGCCGCCCACTTGCAACAGGTGCCGGCGACCCAGCGTGGCTGGCGACAATAAGCCGCCACTTCGCGATTGCACAAGGTTGAAGGACATCGTTTGGAACCCTCGGATTAACTCGGTGAGAGTAAGCGTTCCGCCAGCCGTGCCCAATAGCTGGCTCCGATCGGCAGGAGGTCATCGTTGAAATCGTAGCGAGGATTATGCAAGACGCGACCACCGTCGGCCGGCCCATTTCCCGCCCAAATGTAACAACCGGGCCGCTTTTGCAGCATGAACGCGAAGTCTTCGGAACCCATGCAGGGTGTCGCGTTCCGATCGACGTTGCCCTCGCCCACGATCGCATCCGCCGCCGCTCCGGCCCATTCGGTCTCGGTCGGCGTGTTGATCGTCGCCGGATAACGACGCTGATAGTCCAACTCGGCCGAGCAACCCAGCGATGCAGCGACTCCCGTCACGATCCGTTGCATGTTGGCTGAGACGAGGTCTTGAACGGACTCGCGAAATGTCCGCACGGTGCCGCGCAACATGACCTCGGTCGGGATGACGTTCCAAGTATCGCCGCCGTGAAACTGAGTAATGCTCAGCACGACTTGATCGAGCGGATTCACGTTGCGACTGGCGATCGTCTGCAAGGCTGAGACGATCTGAGCCGCCGCGACGATCGGGTCAATGCCCAGATGCGGCATCGCCGCGTGGCAGCCGTGGCCATGCACTTTGATCTCGAACACATCAAACGCCGCCATGATCGGTCCGGAGCAGACGGCGAACTGTCCGAGCGGCATTCCCGGCCAATTGTGTAGACCGAAGACTGCGTCGCACGGAAACTGGTCGAACAATCCCTCTTCGACCATCACGCGCCCGCCCCCTTCGTTTTCCTCGGCGGGCTGAAAGATGACCTGCACCGTGCCGGAGAAGTTACGAGTCTCCGCCAGATACTTCGCCGCGCCGAGCAACATCGTCGTGTGCCCGTCATGCCCGCAAGCGTGCATCTTGCCAGGAAACTGCGAGCGATACGGCACGTCGTTCTGCTCTTGGATGTCGAGCGCATCGATGTCCGCTCGCAAGCCGACGCTGCGCAAGGAGCCATTCCCGCCGGACGCCGTTCCTCGAATCGTGCCGACAACGCCCGTTTTGGCGAGGCCGCGATGCGTCTCGATGCCCCAAGCCTGTAACTTCGAAGCGATGAACTCGGATGCGAACGTCTCTTCAAACGCCGTCTGCGGATGTGCGTGCAGTTCGCGCCGCCACGCTGTCATTTCCGGATGCAGTTCTTTCAGTCGCGGATGGACTTGCATATGGAGTCTCCTTCCCGAGTACAGCGTAAAGGCAGTCGTCCGGGGTTGCGAGTGAACTCGTCACAACCGCCGCCACGCTGCCGCTGTTGGCGTGAGTTGATGTCTCGTGATAAATTCTCTTCAGACTTCCAAAAGGCACACACCGACGATGATCGATCAACGCATTGACAAGCTGACCGAATCCATCGAAGACGCTCGCACCGGACGGTCGTATCAGACGGATATTCGTCGGGCGAACTTGGTGGACGTGAAAAGCCTTGCGTCCGAGGGGTGGCGGTTTGATTGGGCGGCGGAAATGTCGGAGTCGGAGGTTTACAAACTGACGGCACCAAAGCTCGGATCGACAGTTCATGGGCTGATTTCGCTGACGCGAGCTGCCGGATTCGTCCAAGTCAACTTGGTGGAATGCCATCCAGAAAACGTCGGTCGCCGAAAGAAATACCAAGGCGCTGCGGGCAACCTTTTCGCCTTTGCGGCCAACCTGGCCTTTGATCTGGGACACAATGGCTTCGTGATGTTCATCGCCAAGAGCGAACTGATTTCGCACTATGAGAAAACGTTGGGGGCCAAGAGAATGGGCCGCAGTTCCAAATTGTTTCTAAACACGGCCGCTTCCTCACGGCTTGTGGCACAATACCTTGGAGACAAACATGGGCATCGTTCGTGAACCTGACGGCGTCGATTTAGTCGTGGCCAGTGGCCGATGGTCTTCCGCGGAATCCGCAGAGGCAGCCACTTGGCTTGCGGGGTATCGACAGGGACGAAAAGAGAGCCTGTCCCCCGCCGAGATTGCGGGTGCGGCGTTGAAGTTGCCACTGCCCGAACGATCTCAACTCCTTCAGCAGTTGACCGAAAGCATGCGCGAAAAAGTGCCAAAGACTGCCGCTCGCCGAAGCCGCAGAACACGCGAAAAAGCACAACTCTAATCGACGGTCAAGGTGTTGCCGCGCCCGTGAACGTGAACGTGTCGTCTTGATGGATCAAACAGTATTCGCACAGTCCGTCCGCGCGAGACTCTGCCAGACGCCGCAACTCGGCCGAGACGTAGCTACTCATGGCCGAGGTGTTTTCGCGCACGTGCTTTGGTGAGCCGCATCAGGTGCTCGAGTTCCAGGTAGGGGTTCAACTCATCCGTCTCTTCGTCAGTGAGCCCGCTACTTTTCTCGCGATGAATCAAGTCGGCCACTCGGGCTTTCGTCGCGTCTGACGCCTCGAACGCTGCCACGTCCATCGCACTGGTTCCTGAGGCAATGAAGTCCACGATTTCGTCGTAAGCTCGAATCATGCCAACAACGTATCGTCCCATCGACAAATCGACAAGAACGTCTTTGCTTCCAAACGCAATACGCCACCGCTGCCGAGAACGTAATCGCCTCGTTGATTCCGTAGGTCAGCCTTTCCAGGCTGACTCAATGGCCCAACGAGGAAGTGCGCAAGTTCGGGTCAGGCTGGAAAGCCTGACCTACGACGCCTCCAGCGCGCTCAACACCGCTGCTGAGAACACGAACGCTTCATTGATGACCGACGTTGCATCCGAGATGACATCGTTGCCTTCGTTGCCGGCCAGCAGGTCGGTGCTGCCTTGGCCGTTGAGCGTGTCGTCGCCGTCGTTGCCCAGCAGCGTGTCGGCGTCGGCACCGCCCAGTAACACGTCGTTGCCGTCGCCGCCCAAGATCGAGTCGCGACCCGCTCCGCCGTTGAGCGTGTCGTTGCCGTGACCGCCGTTCAGGCCGTCGTTGCCGTTACCGCCCAGCAGCGAATCGTTGCCATCACCGCCGATCAGCGTGTCGAGACCATCACCACCGTCGAGCGTATCGTTGCCGTCGCCGCCGCGAACGAGATCATTGTCCAGATCGCCGGCCAGTAAATCGGATTCAGACCCGCCCTCGATGGTGTCCGCTCCGTCGCCGCCAGTCAGTGTGTCCGCTCCACTCCCACCGCTCAGCGAATCGTTGCCCGCGTCGCCGCTGATCGTGTCGGCACCGGCATCGCCCGACGACGTGTCATCGCCGTCGCCGCTTTCGATCAAGTCATGGCCGTTGCCGCCGCTGATCACGTCGTTGCCGGAAACGCCGCGCAGCGTGTCGTCGCCATCGCCACCAGTGAGCGAATCATCTCCCTCGTTGCCGTTCATGCGATCGTTGCCCGCTCCGCCGACCAGCGTGTCGTTGCCGAGTCCGCCGAGCACGAAGTCCGCTCCGTCACCGCCGTCGAGCGTGTCGTCGTCGTTGCTGCCGGTGAGCGAATCATTCCCCGCGTCGCCGCTGAGCCGCAGTTTCGTGGTGCCGATGGACACGCCCGCCGCGCTGAGCACGTCATCGCCGTCGCCGCCGTTGATCGTCAATGCCGTTTGCAGCACGCCGCTCAGCGAGCCGATCGTGATCGAGTCATTGCCGCCGTTCCCGTTGATGACCACGGCCGGGATCGTCGCCGAGACCACAAACGTGGTCGCTCCGTCGGTCACGGTCAGCAGCCCAATCGACGTCTGTCCGATCGCGAACGTGTTGGCGGCCGCCGAGCCGTTGACGACAACCGTGTCATAGCCGCTGGCGTTGGTCATCGTGTCGCTGCCATCACCGGCTCCGTTCCAGACGAACGTATCGTTGCCGGCGCTGCTCTCCACGACATCGGGTCCGCCTTGTCCGTCGAGCGTGTCATTCCCGTCGCCGCCGTTGAGCGTGTCGGCACCCGCTCCGCCTAAGATCGAATCGTTCCCCGCGCCACCGCTGAGCGAATCGACTCCCGCGCCGCCGTTGAGCGTGTCGTTGCCGAGGCCCGCGTTGAGCGTGTCATTGCCATCGCCGCCGATCAGCAGCACGTCGTTGGGCGAGGCGAACGAGCGGCCGTCGTCGTCGCGGATCGTGACTTGCAACGACGTCGCCGTTAGCAGCCCGCCGCTGGCTCCGGACAGGTTGACAATGAAGAACGCGGCCAGTTCGTCGCGAGTGTCTCCCAGGACGAGGATGCTCGCGGTGCCGGAGATGCCGCCGATCGGGATGTTGATGGTCGTAGTGGTGGCCGAGTAATCGCGACCCGCGCGAGCGGTCCCGTCGGCGGTGCTTAGGCTGATGCTCACGGGAGCCAGCGCCGGCGAGGAAAGCGTGAGCGTCACGACCGCCGCCACGCTGCCGCTGTTGGTTTCGTCGATCAGCACGTCGTTGACCAGCACCAGCGGTGGGAGCGCTGCTCCATCGTCGTCTTGGATCACCCCGACCGCGCGGCTGTCGGCCAGAATCGCTCCTACCGGGTTGAGCAGGTTGACCACGAACGCCTCGTCCGGTTCGACGAACGCGTCGCCATTGACCGGAATCACGATCTGCTGGACCGTGACTCCCGCGCCAAACGTCAGCGTCAGTGGACCGGTCGCCACATAGTCAGGCTGCGGCCCGACGGAGGTCGCCGCGTCATCTGCCGTCTGGTACTCGACGGTGACAACGCTGTCGTCCCCCGCCGGTCGAGTCAGCGTGACGTTGAAGACAAAGTTGGTTGTCCCGGCATTTCCTTCGGCCCGCCGAACATCGGTGATCGCCAACGTCGGCACGGCGATCATCCCGCCATCGTCATCCACAATCGTCGCGTGCCCTTGCGAGTCCCCAATCGTTGAATTGACGGAACTTGACAGGTTCACAAAGAAGTTCTCGTCCGGCTCATCTGTGTTGTCTTGCGAAACGGGGATAGTTACCAATTGTGTCGTGATCCCAGGCGCGAACTGGATCGTCGTTGATCTCAAGTTATAGTCGTTCGGGGTCGTCGCTATGCCGTCCGCTGTGGAAACGTCAACTGTGACCGGCGTGGCCGAAGGCTGATTTAGACTGACTGTTAACGTGACGCTACGAATTGTCGCATTTGCGGTCGTGTTGAGAAGAACTGACGCATTATTCGAGTTGAAATTCGCGACGACCACGTCAGGCAACGAGTCAGAGTTGAACAGTCCTATGGCAGACAGTTGAGGGCGATCTCCAGTTCCCGCGAGAAAAGGGCTCACGAATGAGCCGGTTCCGCTATTCAGCAGCACTGCGATTTGATCGGAGTTTTGGTCGGAAACAATGACGTCCAACAACGAATCCATGTTCATATCGGCGACGGTTAGCGCTATGTTACTGCCACCGACTGGTATTGACGTGGGCGAGCCGAACGATGCTCCGCCCAAGTTTAGGAAAACGTTGAGAGTGGAACCGTTTGTCACGGCAACGACGTCGATGTCGCCATCTGTGTCGAAGTCGCCAACCCCAACGTCAGTGACATTATTGAGGGTTAATGCGGTGCCAACGCTGAAGGCACCTGCGTTATTAAGTAGCACCTCGATTCGATCATCGATACTGCTTGCGACGACGATGTCGAGATCACCGTTGTTATCCAAGTCTGCAACGGCTAGCGCTGACCCGCCATTTCCGTTTGCAACGACGGTCGCCGTAAATGCTCCACCGCCGGTATTCCGGAGTATCGACACACTGTCGCCTGTCCCGATGGGGTCGTTAGCCGTTATCAAGTCCGGTCTCCCATCGTTATCAATGTCGGCGACGACCATTCGGGAGGGTCCAGACGCTCCAACACCAATGGGCGCTCCGGCGGTAAACGTTCCTGATCCATTGTTCGCGAGAATCGTGACCGTATTGTCCCCCTGATTGTCGACGGCTAGATCGATATCGCCGTCGTTATCGAAGTCAGCGCTCACGACTTCGATCGGCGTGCTTCCAACCGCGAGCGTTGTGCCGCCACCGAACATGCCATTTCCATTGTTACGGTAGAGAGTCAATGTGTTCGCATCGCGATTCGCGACAGCAAAATCAACGTCACCATCACCATCAAAATCTCCGGTCGTCGCGCTGATCGCTCCAGTCCCCGCCGCATAGTGAACTGCCGACGCGAAGGACGCACTGATGGTCCCCTCAACGACAGTCCCATCGGAAATGCTCAAGATCGGTAAACCAGATGTTGATGCATCGTCGTCAGTGATTTGAATCGATGCCGATGAATCTGCGATTGTTGCGCCTACCGCCGCACTCAATGTGATGTCGAATGTCTCTGTTCCTTCTGTAATGGCATCCCCATATATAGGAATCGTGATCGTTCGTGAGACTTGGCCGGAGGCAAAAACCAGAATGCCGGTCACGGGTTCGAAGTCAGCTCCCGCCAGCGCCGTGTCGTCCACCGTCGTGTAATTCACCGTCACCGGTTCGACCGACGAACGCGACAGACGCACCGTTACCGTCACGTTCGTGAACCCCGCGTCTCCTTCGGTCGGCAACGTCACTTCGTCAATGCTCAGCGACAACGCG
>CAYSHJ010000115.1:0-2173 GCA_964430385.1 uncultured Planctomycetaceae bacterium | reverse complement strand
AATGTGCCTCGCGGCACAAAAGCACGCCGTCTGGATGGCCGAGACCGGCTGGTTCCAGCACAGCGGCTTGCCGTATCGCGAGAACATCTATTGGGGCGTGCGGACTCCTGAGGACGCGATCAACGGCTGGATTTGGTCTCCAGCACACCACGGCAACATGCTGACCGGCACCGAGGTTGGGTTCGGCTACATGATCATCGCTGGTCGGCCGTGTTGGTGTGCCGTGATGCAGTAGTTGATGTTCCTAGCGGCGGACGCTTTGACTGTCCCCATCCAGGACTTCGTCGCCGAAATTGAAAGCCCGGCGTCTTCGTGGACGCCGGGCTTTTTCGCGGGAAGTGGTTTGTTGGCAAACCGACCGATGTCGACCTAAACTGTTCGTTGACGATGCAGCCCGCAAGTGACCGGCATTGGCGGGCTGCCTGTTTTTTGAGTGCCTCGGCAACGCGAGTTGATTGGCATGCCGAAAGACTTTCTGAAAGGTGTCGAGAGCGACTACGACGTTGTCGTCATCGGCAGCGGCTTAGCCGGTTTGACGTCGGCCAACATCCTCGCCAGAGCGGGTTATTCCGTCCTGCTGCTGGAGCACCACTATCAGCTCGGTGGCATGGCGACGTGGTTCAAACGCCGCAACGGGCATATCTTTGACATCTCACTACACGGCTTTCCGGTCGGCATGATCAAGAGCTGCCGAAAGTACTGGACGTCGGAGATTGCCGATTCAATCGTCCAGCTCAAGAGCATTCGTTTCGAGAACCCGCAGTTCTCGCTGCGAACGACGTTTAATCGCGAGGACTTCACCAAGTTGTTGATCGAGAAGTTCGGTGTTCAGGCCGAAACCGTGCAGCGGTTCTTCGACACCGCTCGCGGCATGAACTTCTACGACGACCAGGCGAAGACAACGCGCGAGCTGTTCGAGGAATTCTTCCCCGGCCGCAGCGACGTCGTGCGGCTGTTGATGGAGCCGATCGCCTACGCCAACGGCTCGACACTCGAAGACCCGGCCATCACCTACGGCATCGTGTTCTCAAACTTCATGAGCAAAGGGGTTTTCTCCTTTCAAGGCGGCACCGACAGGCTTGTGCAGCAAATGCGTGCCGAAATGGAAAAAAACGGCGTCGAGATCCGCATCCGTAGTCTCGTCGAACGGATCGAGATCGATCACGAACGCCGCGTCACCGGCATCGTGGTCAATGGCCAACGATTCGGCTGCCGGTGCATCTTGTCAAATGCGAATCTCAAGTCGACGATCTTCGAACTTGTCGGCCAAGAGCATTTCGACCCGGAATTTGTTGAGGAAGCGCGAGCCGTTCGATTGAACAACAGCAGTTGCCAAGTCTACATCGCGCTCAAGCCGGGTGTCGGCTTCGACTATTGCGGCGACTTGCTGTTTCACTCCGAGCACCAAGGCTTCGACATTGAAGCGATGCTCAGCCGGCACGTCAGCAGTCGCACGTTCTCGTTTTATTATCCGGCGACCCGCCCGGGTAGCGACCGCCATGTGGTCGTCTCGTCGACGAACGCCAACTTCAGCGATTGGGCCACGCTCCCCGAGGCCGAGTATGAAGCTCAAAAAAAAGACCTGTGCGAGACCACGCTGGATTGCCTGGAACGCTACGTGCCGAACATCCGCGAAAAAGTCGATCACATTGAAGCCTCGACGCCCAAGACCTTCCAGCACTTCACGCGACATTGGAACGGAGCCTCTTTCGGCACCAAGTTTGAAGGTCTGAAAGTCAGTAAGAGCCTGCCGGAACAAATCGGCGGCCTGTTCCATGCCGGCTCGGTTGGCATCATCATGTCCGGTTGGTTGGGAGCCGTGAACTACGGAGTGATCGTCTCTAACGACGTCGACAAGTACCTCACTCCGGCGGCCGCAACCGTGTGAGATTCGCGAATTTGAGATTTGAGATTTGAGATCTGTTCACGGAATTCAGGCTCATCGTGACTCGCGACGACATCCAACAAGCGATCCCGCACCGCGACCCGTTCTTGTGGCTGGATGAAATCGTGGAACTGACCGACTCAAAGATTCGCGCGAAGAAGTTCTTGGCTCCGGACCTGCCGGTGTTCGCCGGCCACTATCCGCATTTCCCGGTCTTCCCCGGAGTGCTCCAAGTCGAAGCGGCCTTGCAGGCCGGAGCGGTCTTGATCGCGAAGTCGGCCACGCTCG
>CAYSHJ010000114.1:0-17891 GCA_964430385.1 uncultured Planctomycetaceae bacterium | reverse complement strand
CGACAAGTTGACCGATCTCGGCCAGTTCGCACCCTTCGTGATTCTTTGTGACGGCTCCGAGCGGGAACACGTTGCAATGCCCGGCGCGCGCACACTGCAACTGGATAAATTCGACCGCCGCGCGATTGTCGACGACGGGCGACGTGTCTGGCATGCAGGCGACCGACGTCATTCCGCCAGCAAGCGCCGCCTCCGTGCCCGATGCGGTCGTTTCGTCCTTCTCGTCCCCCGGCTCGCGCAGCGAGACGTGAATGTCGATCAGGCCCGGGCAGACGATCAGCCCGGTCGCGTCGATGACGTGATCGGCCACGGAGGCTCCGGTGTCGATGCCTTCGACCCGATCGTTCCGCAAAAACAGGTGACCAATCCGGTCGATGTTTTGACTTGGATCGATGATGCGTCCGCCGCGGATCAGTGTCGTGCTCATCGGACTCAATCTGCTCCTGCTAATTCCTGTCGGCGCTGATGCAGCAGGTACAGGCAGGCCATGCGGATGACCAGCCCATTGGTCACTTGATCGAGGATCACCGAGTGCGGCCCGTCGGCGACTTCGGGAGTGATTTCGACGCCGCGGTTAATCGGGCCGGGAGCGAGGATCAGCACGTCGGGCTTGGCGCGACGGATGCGGTCGCCGTTCATGCCGAAGAAGTGCGCGTACTCGCGGATCGACGGGAAGAACGCACTCCGCTGACGCTCGAACTGGATCCGCAAGAGGTTGATGCAGTCGGTTTCGCAGAGGATTTCGTCGAGGTTGTTCGAGACTTCGACACCCAGCCGTTCGACGTACTGCGGGATCAATGTGGATGGGCCACAGACAATCACGCGGGCACCGAGCTTTTTCAGGCCGAAGATGTTCGAGCGGGCGACGCGACTATGCAGGATGTCGCCGACCAAAGCCACGGTCAGGCCGGCGATGCGGCCGCGATGCTCACGAATCGTGAAGATGTCGAGCAGTCCCTGCGTGGGATGTTCGTGAGTCCCGTCGCCGGCGTTGAGCACGCTGGCTTTGAGCAACTTGGACAAGAGATGCGGCGCGCCGGACGTGCTGTGTCGCACGACGACCTGGTCGACGCCCATCGCCTCGATGTTTTGAGCCGTGTCGTAATAGGTCTCCCCTTTCGACAGGCTGCTGTTTGAAGAGGTGAAATCGACGGTGTCGGCACTCAAGCGCTTCGCCGCCAGGCTGAAGCTGGTGCGCGTGCGAGTCGACGGCTCGAAGAACAAATTGGCGACGACCGTCCCCTTCAAGGGACTCAATTTCGTTTCGCCTTCAGCCGCCATCCGTTTGAAGTCTGCGGCTTGATCCAGAATCAACGTGATTTCGTCGGCCGTGAAGTCTTCCAGGCCGAGCAAATGTTTTTGAGTCCAACGCGTCCCTGACACAGCAGCCGAGGCGGTCGCGTCAGTCATGGGCAAGCGAGTCCGGCGAGAAAGTCGAGCAAAGTTCGACCGGATGGTATCGAGGGGGCGCGAGAGTTGCCAGTAGTCAGTTGTTCGTTGCCGCTCGTTGCCGCTTGTTCTCAAGCTCCGCTTGGGAATGCTTCCCGGAAGCTCCGCTTCGCGAATCGCGGTGCTCGATACGACGCGGCGTCCGATTCGTGAAGCGGAGCTTCGGAAGAGCCTGTTCCCAAGCTGGAGCTTGGGAACAAGAAACGGCTCTGATACCTTCTGCTCGCTGATTTGGACTTTGGCTCCCAACAACAACGAGGTGCAGTCATGCGGCAGTTGGCAATGGGTGCGTTTGTGTTGGGGTTGCTCGGTCTCGCGGCGACATTGTCCGTCACGACGGGAGCACCTTCGGGCGGCGGTGCCTCTGTGGCACCTGGTCGTTTGGCGGTTCGCGTCGAGGAGAGAAATCCGTGGACGAATCTGGAACTGAATCGCCAGCCTCGCGGCTTTCAGTTTGCGATCGTGTCCGACCGCACCGGTGGACACCGGCCGGGCGTGTTTCCGCGAGCGATCGACAAAATCAACTTGCTGCAACCGGAGTTCGTCGTCTCGGTGGGCGATCTGATCGAGGGTTACTCCGAAGACCCCGGCGCGTGGGCCTTGGAATGGAGCGAGTTTCAAGCCAAACTCAACCGGCTACAGATGCCATTCTTCTTCTGCCCCGGCAATCACGACATCAGCAACCTGCCGATGGGTCGCGAGTGGCAACGCAAATTCGGCCGTAGCTATTACGAGTTCCGGTATCAAGACTGTCTGTTCGTGGTGTTGAACACGGAAGACCCACCGGAAAAAGATCGCGAGTTCCACTTCAGCGTCGAACAGCAAAAATGGCTGCAGCAGACGCTGGTCAATAACGCCGATGTCCGTTGGACATTCGTGTTCCTGCACCGGCCGGTGTGGTCAATCACACCCAAGAAAGGCGACCCGGCGACGTGGGGCTGGACCGAGATCGAAGGCGCGTTGCAAGGCCGGAAGTACACCGTCTTTTCGGGCCACAACCACGTGTATGCGAAGTCGGTCCGCAACGGGATGGACTATTACATCCTCGCCACCACTGGCGGCGCGTCGACGCTGACGGGGCTGAAGGACGGTAAGTTTGATCACTTTGTTTGGGTGACCATGAAGGACGAATCTCCGATTGTCGCGAATCTGCTGCTTGACGGCATCGAAGACAAGAATATCCGCACCGTTCCGGACGGCGGGCGGTAGCGCCATTGCCGAATGATGGAGGACGAATGACGAGTGGTCGTTCCCCATAGTCGTCTCTCTCGCCATCACACCGTGCTCATTTCTTTTCATCTCAAGGATGCACATGTCTCGACTCCTGGAAGGTCAAGTGGCTCTCGTGACGGGGGCCGGTCGTGGATTAGGGCGCGCGTTTGCGGAGACGCTGGCGAAGCTCGGATGTTCGGTTGGCATTCATGGCATGCGTGAGAACGGTCCGGCGGAATACGGCGAGGGGACGACGTTGACCGAGACCGCGAAGCAGATCGGCTTGCAGTTCGGCGTCCGCACGCTGCGAGTGCTCGGCGATCTGACGCAGATGTCGCCAGTGGCGAATGTGGTCGACGAAGTCTGCAACACCTTGGGGCCAATCGACATTCTGGTTCACAACGCCGGAGGCGACATCGCGGCGACGGGGGGCAAACCCGATCCGAATGACGCCGTGATGATCAAGGAAGCAGACATCCGCGCCGTGATGGATCGCAATCTGACCAGCACGATCTACGTCTGCCAACAATCTGCGCGGCGGATGATGCCCCGCAAGACGGGACGCATCATGACGATTAGCTCGATCGCCGCGTTTCGTGGGAATCCCAGTTCGGTGATTTACGCGACAGCCAAGGCGGCGGTTGTCGAGTACACGCGCTGTCTGGCCGTGCAACTGCGGCCTTACAACATCACCGTCAACAGCATCGCTCCCGGTGACACGCGTACCGGGCGATTCCTGGGGACTCGGCACGTCGACGCGGACCGCTTGGTGACCGCAGGGACTTTGGAACGCATTGCGCTCGTGGACGAGGTCGCTCGCGTCGCTGAGTTCTTTGCCGGCCCGCTCGGTCAATTCGTGACCGGCCAAGTCCTTCGCGTCGATGGCGGCAGCCAGTGTTGGCCGGCGTGAGTTCGTAGTTCCGGCTTCAGCCGGGTCCGCGTTCTCTGTCCTCCCCGTTGCCGCCTGAAGGCGGAACGACGAACGGTCTACTTCCGTGCCGCCAGTGCTCGTTGTTGATCGCGGTTCATCATCCACAGCAGGAACGGGCTGGCGATGAATACCGTGCTATAAGTACCCACGATCGTGCCGATCAACATGCAGAACGCGAAGCCGTGAATGCCTTCGCCTCCAACGCAGTACAGGATCACCACGGTGATGAAAACAATCAGCGCGGTCAGGATCGTGCGGGACAGCGTTTGATTGACGCTATCGTTGACCATCTGCGGCGTGAGCTGCGGGTTACGTCCGCGGATTTCGCGGATGCGGTCGAAAATCACGATCGTGTCATTCAGCGAGTAGCCGATGATTGTCAAAAACGCGGCGATGATCGATAGGTTCAGTTTGAAGTCGTCTAAACCCAGCATCGGTCCGAGGGGCGTGCGCGACAGGAACGAAGCCATCGGCAACACAGCCAGCACAAACAGCACGTCATGGAACACCGCGACGACGGCCGCCAAACCGAAGTCGGCTTTCGTAAAACGGAACCACAAGTAGACCACCGTGGCCACGCCGCTGGCCAACAGTGCGAGGATCGCCAGGTAGCGCATGTCTTCGGCGACTGAACTGGCAAAATTGTTGACTTCTTCGAAAATGGGGGTCGTCGCCAATAATTGCTGGACGTCGGCGAGTGCCTTGGCCAAATCATCCGCCGCAATACTGGGGTGGGTTTCCAACAGCATTTTGTCGAACGTTCGAGGTTTCCCTTCAGGAACGTTAAGTCCGGAACCGGTAATGCCCGTGACGCGAATGAGGGCAGAGTCGATCTGGGTTCCCTTGATCTTAGACAACGCGGCCCGCACATAGTCTGCCGCGGTCACGGCCGAAATCTCACTGCTGAAGGTCAGTTCCGATTGGTGTCCGCTCGCGAACGGATCTTCGTCGGCCTCGACCGTGGTAACCGGAGTCGTCGATCCGTTCGTCGGTTTGGCGGGAGCTTTCGACCTCGGCAATTCGGTCTTTACCGCGGCTTCGTCTTTCTGCGGAACCGTCGTTTTGTCGCCTTCGGACTTCGTTGCTGCCGGAGTTCCTTCATTGCTTTCGGGTTTTGGTTCGGACTTGGGCGGATCGCTCTTTTTTTCCGTATCGGCTTTGTCGGCAGATTCTTTCTTGGAAACGTCTGTCTTTCGTCCTTCGTCTTTCGCCGCGACGGCTTTGAGTTCGTCGTCGCCCTGCGCCGACGGCGGCTGATCGCCGGGCTTTTCACTGAACGTCGTTGCCTCCGTCGAGCCACCGTTGCCCACGGGCGCCTTTGTTTCCGTGGCTGCGATTGGAGCCGTGAATTGAACCGTCACGCTGTGCAGTTTATAGGTCGCGTCTGCGAATGTGTCAGCAATGCCCTTTCGAATCGTGTCGAGTTCTTGTTCTTTGGAACGCAAGCGGAATTGCTTGCCGGTTTCTGCCGCGGCGGCTTCGTCCGGCAGCGCGAGCCGCTCCAGTGACATCGAATCGAAAGTCTTCTGCAGCTTGCCGCGCACATCGTCGATTTGTTGGTTCTGTTCGAATTGAAACGTGACGCTCGAGCCGCCACTGAAGTCGATGTCGAGGCTGTCGGTGCCGCGAGCTAGCAGTAGTACCAAGCCCAGCACAATAAAACTCGTCGAAAAAAGTACTGCCGTCTTCATCTTGCCGATGAAGTCAAATTTTGGCACGCCGATCAACTTCATCATGTTCAGTTTGCTAATCCAGCGCTTGCGTTCGGCGATATCGAAGACCAAATGCCCGAAATACAACGCCGAGAAATTACTCATGCAAATGCCGATAAACAGCGTCACCGCGAAGCCCCTGATCTGATCGGTACCGATCATGTAGAGCACGACGGCGGCAATCAGCGTGGTGACGTTCGAGTCCCAAATCGCCGAAAAGGCTTTGTCAAAGCCGTTCAGAATTTCCATCCGCAAGTTGCTGCCGCGTTCCATTTCTTCGCGCATGCGTTCGTAGATCAACACGTTCGCATCGACCGACATGCCCAGGCCCAGCACCATGCCGGCCAGACCGGGCAGCGTGAACGTCGCGTTGCAAATCACCATCACGCCGAGGGTGAGTACGAGATTGAGCAACAGCGAGATGTCCGCGATCACGCCACAAAAACGATAGTAGACGGCCATGAACACGAACACAGCCAACGACGACACCCACAGGGCGAAAATGCCCTTGCGTTGCACGTCCGCTCCCAGCAACGGACTGATTGAGAATTCGCTGATCGGCGTCGGATTGATCGGCAGTTCCAAGGCACCGGCGTTGAGCACGTTGACGAGCGCCTGGAGTTCTTGGGGCGAAAAGTTCCCCGTGATTTGTCCTTGCGAGCGAATCGCGGAATTGATGTTCGGGGCCGAATGCACCTTGCCGTCGAGGATGATCGCCAGTTGACTCTTGGAACCGTCCTTTTTGGGCTTGTAGCGATCGGTCAGTCGGAAAAACCGCGTCGCCCCTTCGCTGTTGAACGAGAAATTGACGGCGGCTTCCATGTTCTCGCCGAGTCCCGTCGAAGCCCGAGTCAGGTATTTGCCCGTGACCAGGTCTTCTTCCCGTTCTTGAATGATCAGTACCTGTTCCGCCGGCTGGTCTTTGCCGAACTTGTCCTTGCGCGTCACCGTCCGTCTGCCAATATCGCCCCCCAGTTTCTCTTCCTTTTCGGAAACATCGCGCCACACGGCAACGACTTGATCTCCTTCAGTCAGCTTGTTCACTTTCGGTGTCAGCCGACTTGCCGCCGCGATCCAACCGCGGTGGCGTTGATCATGTGAGTTGGCGACGATTCCAAACTCCAGGCTGCCCAAACGCAACATGGCCGCCTTCTTTTCGGCAACCACGCCTTGGTCGGCACCGGGAATGATGATTTCAATGCGGTCCTGGCCGACTCGACGTACCGTGACTTCTTCCGTACCCGACGGGTTGATCCGTTTGACGATGGTGGGAACCATGCCGTCCATGGCTTGCTTGATCGATTTGCCTTCTTCTTGGGCCTGCTTGGTCTCCACTTGATAGATCAAGTTGGTGCCACCCGCGAGGTCGATGCCAAATCGTATGGCCTCCTTCCAGCCGTCGACCTTGCCCGTCGCGACCATCTGGTAGACGAACGGAGCCAAGCCCAACGTAAAGGCCAGCAGCACCGTGCCAATACGGTTGGAGAATTCCTTCAATCGCAGCATCCGAGCCAAGCCGGCGGCGACGACATAAGGCAGCACGAACAGAGCCGAGATCAATAACAGCCTGAAGCCAATAACGTCCACCTCACCAGGCACGTCAGCGGCGGCCTCAGCGACCTCGGCCAAGAGCGACAGATCAAGCAACTCGTTCATCGAATTGGATTCCCCAAAAAGCAGTTCCGGAACGGCGTTTCACTCGTCCCTGGCTGTGGCCACACATCAAGTGCCCGGCCTGGCGGTATCCTCAGTCGACTCAGCCACCACGCCTTGAATCGCACTTCGGAGGAACTTCATCTTGACGCTGTCATCCACTCGCAAGGTGATTTCCTTGCCGTCGTTGGAGATATTGACCACCGTGCCAATGATGCCGGCGTGGGTCACCACTCGGTCATTCTTCTTGAGCGCGTTAAGCAGTTTCTCCCGTTCGCGCCGCTCTCGACCCTGCGGTCGCAGAATCAGGAAGTACCACACGACCGCGATCAACGCCATCGGTGCCACCAGTGCCACCAAGCTCGACTGCGGGGGATCACCTTGCGCCAGCAGCGAAATCATCAACGACCAGTGCATGCGGTTGAGT
This sequence comes from uncultured Planctomycetaceae bacterium, assembly GCA_964430385.1. Classification (GTDB taxonomy): domain Bacteria; phylum Planctomycetota; class Planctomycetia; order Planctomycetales; family Planctomycetaceae; genus CAYSHJ01. Next base: position 10,507 of record CAYSHJ010000114.1, on the reverse strand, counting down.
CATCCTTTGGACGAGGAAAAGTGGACGAGGACAAGCACTCGTAGCTGAATTCGCCAGAATTCAGTTCGAGCGATTCTTCGACTGAATTCTCACGAATTCAGCTACCGAACAGACTGCGGCCAAACAACTTGCCGCCGCGACCTCAAGGCCAGCAAGACGTTCCGCTCGGAATCCGGCCGCGAACGAAGCAGGGTAGTTTAGAGTTGACCCGTCCAGCGAGCAAGCTGCGCGGCGCGGTAGTCAGCGGCAGTCCCTTGTTCGATGGCGGTTCGCAATCCTTTGAGCAAATTTTGATAAAACGCGATGTTGTGCCACGAGACCAATACCGGCCCCAGCATTTCGCCGGTCATGAACAAATGCCGCAAGTACGCCCGGCTGAATTGCTGGCAGCAAGGGCAATCGCATTCGGGATCAAGCGGTCCGGGGTCGCGCTGATGTTTGAGGTTCCGCAACCGCAACGGACCTTGGCTGGTGAACGCCAGCGCGTTGCGGCCGTTTCGAGTCGGCATGACGCAGTCAAACAGGTCGATCCCTCGGCAAACCGCTTCCAACAGATCGGTCGGCGTACCGACCCCCATCAAGTAACGCGGCTTGTTCACCGGCAATAACGGCGTGGTCACGTCGAGCGTTGCGTACATCTGCTGCGGCGTTTCGCCGACACTCAGTCCACCGATCGCGTAACCGTGAAAGTTTAGCGGCAGCAATGTCATCGCCGAGCGTTCACGCAGCTCGCGATCGGTCGCTCCCTGAACGATACCGAACAGCGCCTGGTCCTCGCGCCGATGAGCCTCCTTGCACCGAGCCGCCCAGCGCGTCGTTCGTTCGACCGCGTCAAGCACTTTCTCTATCGGAGCGTCCGCTGGCGGACATTCATCCAGGCACATGATGCAATCCGCTCCCAGCAGCTCTTGAATCCGCATCGCTCGTTCCGGAGACAGCTCCAACAGACTCCCGTCGAGATGCGATTTGAAGACCACTCGTTCGTCGTCGATCGTCCGCAGAGTAGCCAAACTGAAAACCTGAAACCCGCCGCTGTCCGTCAGAATCGGACCGTCCCATCGCATGAATCCATGCAGCCCACCCAACTCGGCGACCACCTCCGGCCCCGGCCGCAAGGCCAAGTGATACGTGTTGGCCAGCACCATCTGCACGCCAACGCGCCGCAGTTGCTCCGGCGTCAACCCTTTGACGCTCGCCTGCGTCCCCACCGGCATAAAGGCCGGCGTCTCGACCACCCCATGCGGCGTCAGCCACCGCCCGCGCCGAGAGGATGTTTGAGAATCTTCTGCCAGAAGATCAAAGCGATATGGATCGTGTGTGACAAGCATGAGCGCAGCGTGTTGGCGATTGATCGGAGCAGGCAGAGATGATTCAGAGCACTGTCTGCAACTCGTCACGTTCCGTCTTCAAAAGGATTGATGAGCGACACTCCCGCATGACGGAAGTCAGTCGTGTTGCGAGTTACGACCGTCAGGCGATGCTCGCGCGCCGTCGCGGCAATCAGGCTGTCTTTGACCGCCATCGTCAGCCCTTTCGCTCTCAAACCGGCCAGCATCCTGGCCCATTCCGTCGCAACCTGGGCATCGAGCGGGAACATGGGAATTCGCGCGGCAACTTCGCCAAACCAAAGTTCCAGCCGCGTGCGACGACGGCCGGCGGGCAGAATCAAAATCCCAAATTCGATCTCACCAAGGACAATCGGATTCACCGCGTATTCCAAGTCGTGCTCATCGAACCAACGGACGACACGGTCGTTGGGGATCGGCTTCATCGGCTCGCTGAGAACGTTCACATCGACGAGGTACTTGATCACCATGCGTGCCCTCAAAAGACGCCGGTGATCGTGTCCGTGGATTCGGATTCAATCGGCTGGAACCAGCCCTTCTCGGGGCAAGCCAGCAATAAGTCGATCAGCTTGCCACTCTTTCGTTTGGCGGGGCTTTTGTTCGACGTTTTCTTTAGCAGATATTGCCCGGCCTTCAATCGCTCGATTTCAAACTGTTGGCCGGCGCGGATGTGGTCTTTCCGTCGCAGCGAAGGCGGAAGAGCGATTTGACCTTTTTCAGTAACGGTCGTCTTCATCGCGGCGGTCTCCCAATTAGGCTCCGGTCGTCACCGGCAACGGCACAAGTATCGGCGACGACTTGGGCATCGACTCGCGCGGGTCTTTGTCGCTCTCGTCGGCGAGGATTGTGTCCACCAGGAAGTAGAGCAGTTGGCGAATCTCGTCGGACTCGACGTTATCGGCGAGCAGTTCAGCTCGGTCGCGAGATTTTTCGACGAGGGCTTCGGCCTTGGTGAAGACTCCGAGCTCGTCCAGCAGGCGCCGCATCCGATGGAAGCGGATCGAGTCTTCTTCCTCGCGGTCGAAGAAGGTGCGTTCCATCAGGCGGCGTTGCTCGGCATTTGCGGCTTGCCAAGCGAGTGCCATCATTAAGGTCGGTCGCAGGGCGAGGGCGTCCTGGCCGGCGACGATCTTGTTGTCGTTGTCGCCGTTCCAGTCATTCAGGTCGTTGAGGATTTGAAAACCGACGCCGACGTGCCGGCAAAACTGCGGGATCAGTTGCTCGTACTTGTCGACCGGCCCAGCCATGCGAAATCCGGCATACAGCGCGGCTTCGAACGCGGGCGACGTCTTCAGGGCGTAAATCTGCAAGGCGTCCAGTGGTGAGAAGTCGAGCGTTGGCTGCGACTGCCAAAACATTTCGGCACCTTGCCCGTCGCACAGCTTGATGTGCGCGGCTGCCATACGTTCGAGGACGTCGCACGTGACATCGGCAGGGAGGCCATCAGTCTCATGGCGAGCGGGGGGCGTCAGCCCACTGATGGGTTCGGAGTCCATCGGCAGTGAAAATGGAGTGCCTTCCGGAATGGGTGTGTTTGCACCGTTCGCAACTATCAGGGGGCTGACGCCCCCCGCTCGCCGGGAGGCGGCGATGAGCTTGTACCCCAACCCGATCAGATGATCGCCGATGTTGATGGCCGGGCCGAGGCCGTGAGCGCGGTGGAGCGTTTCGCGGCCGTAGCGGAAGAGATCGTCATCCTCGATGTCGTCGTGGACCAGCGAGGCCTTGTGGAACGCTTCGATCGACATGGCCACTCGCGCGACCGATTCCGGAAACGAGAGCGGCGTGGCGCTGGTGGCGTAGGTCGTTGTCCGTGTTCCGCCGGTCGCGGCGTCGTACGCGGCGAGCGTGATGAACGGGCGGAAGCGTTTTCCGCCGTTCTTCAGCCACTCGTAAGCGACGTCTTCCGTCTTGCCCAGAGGCGTCTGAGCCGCCTCCGGTGTCTTGCTGCGGACGCGCGGCAGCAGGCGATCAAAATGCTCGTCGAACATCCGATTAGCGTCGCGCATGATCGACACGTAGCCGGTCACGCGAGCATCCGGCAGAGGCTCGTATTTGTCGAGCACTTCCCAAATCCAGGACTCGTCGAGCGAAGTGTTGTGGCAATCGCCGGAGTGCAACGGCACGGCATACGACGGCACGCCCGCAATCAGGACTTTATCGATCGCTTTCTCCAGCACGTTCAGGCAGGCGACGCCGAGGATGCCATCGACATACCCGCCAACGATGATCTTCAGCACGATCGGCGAGCCTTCCGCGACCAAAACCTTGTACCCCAGTTGCTCGGCCTTCACTTTGTAGTCGGCGATCGAACACGCTCCGCAGCGTTCGCAGTCCAGCCCGAACTCGGTGTACTCGGCCGGGCAGCCCTCGGCGTGTTTCAGGCAGTGCGGCAACAGCAGCATCCGCCGCTCAAACGGAGTCGCCAAGAACTGCCGCCGCCAAATCGCATTGCCGATCATGACCGCAGTGAACCCAAGGTACTTCTCCGGCAGCAGCATGTCGTTCAACAACGCGCGCGCCCAGACTTCAAGCTGTGCTCGATTAAACGGCTTCGATCGGTCAAGCGTCTCGGCGTACCGCCGCGTCCGCTCCTTGAGCCGTTCGCGCATCTCCAACGTCTCCGGCACGACTTTCAAATGCGATGTGCTGGAACGAATCCGTTTCCGTTTCGGCATCGGTTCGTCGTCATCGTCTTGAATGTCGGACGTCGGACGACGCGCCGAGGCGTCCCCGTTCCTGCGTTCGCCCGTCGAAGCGATCGCCTCGGCTGAGTGATGATGCTCAAGCCGCTCGTCAAGCTCTTGCAGTTGCATGGCAATGGACATTGTTGAATTCCTCGAACACGAGCCGGGACTCGGTCAGTTTGTCACTTCGACGATGTAACCCAGGCTTCGTTGCTCGGCTTTCCAAGCTTCGATGTGCGTCTGCTCATCGTATTTGGCGGGCACTTTGAACCAGATCTCTTTGAACATTTCGACCCGCTGGCCGGTGGCGGGATTTTCCATGACAACAATGACTCGCGGCTTGGCGTTCAATCCCGTCGCAATCGCGACCACGCCAAGCCCCAACAGGACAACACCGCTCGCGATCAGGGCGACGATTTTTTTTCGATTCTTCATGGTCATGACTCCAGCTCTCGATCGCGGGCCAAGTCCGGTTACTCCCATCTGAAGTCAATCTAAAAAGGAGCTTTCACCCCTGGTCCGCCGTGGCAATGCTCGACACTGCGTCGAAATGACTGAAGAGATGAATTTGATGAGTCAAAACATAGAAATCGTTCGCACGGCGATCACTCGGTTGGGCGGACGGATCAAACGCAATATTCTCTGGATGCTCGATGACCACTCGATCCCCGTTCTCCAAAGTCAGGATGAATGGTTGAAATGGTTCGGCTCGCACCAGACGTTGAATTTCGTCTCGAATGGATTCGACGCGCGTCATGGGAATTCCCTTTGTCGCTCATGTTTCGATTGTTCGACCGCTCCTCGAAGCGCCGCGACGGTGAAGATCAGCGGATACAGGGCCTCAAAATACCATAACTTGGCAAAATAGAAACCGATGGGGGCCGGCTCGCGGAAACGACCGTCTTCAACGCGGGCGATTAACCAAGAAAGTCCGGCGGAGAGTCGAGAGTCGAGAGTCGAGAGTCGGGAGCTAAGAAATTCGCTGTCTTGGTCTTGCTCTGGACTCTCGACTCTGGACTCTCGACTCCCCAGCAGCGCCTCGACCGCCAGCGCGGTTTCCTCGACGCTGGACGGAGTTCCCAATCCCGCACCCCAGCCGCCGTCGGGGTTTTGGTTCTCGACCAGCCACCTCAGGCCGCACTGAGCCGACTCGTCCGACATTCGCCCCAACGCCTGAAACGCCGCCAACACCTTGGCCGTTCCGTACGTCGGGCTCTCGTCGTTCGGAGCGTGCTGATTCCCAAACCACAACGGCAGCCACGAACCGTCGGGACGCTGAGCCTTTTTCAAAAACTCGAAGCCGGCAAGGATTCGCCTTTTTAGTCTTGGCTCGAAGAACTCTCTGGTCTTGTTGGGAGGATCGAACGATGCCACCAATGCGTCGAGGTGCGCCGAAAGTGCTCTGAGCGAATGTGCGGAAATGTCTGGAGAGCTTCGGTCGAATGGCAGCGTTCCCCATCCACGGCAAAATGTTGGCCAACCGCCGTCACGGTTTTGTAATTCCAAAAGCCAGAACGCGGCCGCGAAAGTCATCTTCCAATGATCGTGCGGGAATCTGCCAAGTCCCCAAAGATTGATGAGCGCCAGCATCGCTCCCGGCGTGTCGTCGCCGTCGGGGACTCCGCCGGGGAGGTCGGTCCAGGCCCAGCCGCCGGGGGCGGCGTTGGTGTAGGGATGCACGACTCGGTATTGCTGGCGGAGCAGCCAGGCTCGCAGGCCGGGGCGGGCGTCGAGCGGCACGTCGTCACCCAAGGCGTTGATCGACAGCGTCGTCACCCACGTCGCAAGGTTCGTGTCGATTGGCCAAGAGGCCAGGGGACAGGAGACAGGGGACAGGAGACAGGGAACATGGAACTGCGGTCCTCTGTCTCCTGCTTCCTGTCTCCTGCCTCCTGTCTCCTGTTCCCTGTCCCCTGTCCCCTCCCACCGCGCCGACGCCACGATGAACTCGACGCCGCGCCGAGTCACCGGGTGATCGATCAATCCCATTGCGGCGAGGCTCATGGTGACAAAACTCGTCAGCGGAGTGGCTTCCAGGAAACCGCCGTTGGGAGGCTGAATCCGTTCCAGCACCTGCAAGCTGACCGGCTTCGCCCAGCGTTGTAGCCAGCGCCGCAGCGGATTCCTCGACGGACGAAAATGAAACCGCACTTGCCCAATCGCAATTAACGCCGGCAACGCATAACTCACGACCGGCAACCGCACCGCCGCATAAAACCGCGCCGGAATGCAGGCCAGTTCAAATGGCAGCGAGATCACGTCCTCCCAATCGACCAACCCGGCGAGTGCGCAGTGCGTGAGAATTGGCACGGAGAACGTGCGGTCCTTGCCGTAGCGTTTCAGCACCGCTTCGAGGCCACCAGCCTTGTCGATGTAACCCTCCGCGGCCGCGAGCACCGATGCCGCTTTTTCGTGATCGTCTTTATCCCGGAGGGATTGTGAGCTATTAGCCGGGGGTCGCAGCGGAGCGCAGACCCCCGGTCCGCTCGGTGAATGTGTGTCGCATCCCGGAGGGATGCCAGAATCGTCCGTTGCTGGCATCCCTCCAGGATGCACGTGTTCGTTCGTTCGCGTTCCGAGGGTCTGCGCTCCGCTGCGACCCCCGGCTAATGGCTGGCATCCCTCCGTAATGCTCTCGTCCGAACTCCATCGCGTTTGGCTCTCGACGTTCGACGCCCGACTCTCGACTGCTTTCAACAACGCATGGCATAACATCGTCGTCGAGATGTTACTGACGCTCTTGACCGTATCTCCCCAACCTCCGTCGGGATTTTGATGCGCGATCAGCCACTCAATGCCGCCACGGATCAGCCGAGTCCACTCCTCCGGCACGTCTCGTCCGGCAGCGACAAATTGTCGCCGCACCTGCTCCAACGCCATGACCGCCGTTGCCGTCGCGAGTGCCGAGTTCGAAAGCTTGCCGACCCAATGACACGTTTCCGAGACCGGCGCTTCGAGCAAGCTCTGCACTGGATCGTCCGCCGACACAACCTGTCGGACCATCTCGGCGAGCAACGCCGCCTTGGCAACTTCGTAGCCACGACGGAGGCGTTCAGGTTCGACATTCATCGCATCGTGACGTTTCCAGTGGGACGCGTTACGTTCGGACCACCCTACTTCGTGGTTTCGCTCTGCTCTCGGAAATCACCAGCGGTGACAATGATCAGGCGTTTGGTATCGAGGTGCTTTCGCAACGCTTTGACGACGTCGTCCGGCGTGACTTTCGCCACTCGTTTTTCGAGGTCGGCTTGATACTTCAACGTGCGGTTCGCGTCGAGTGACTCTTCCAGGATCTGAGCCAAGTTCGCGTCTTCCGTGCGAGCGACTTGCTCGCCTTGCAGAAAGCCTTGCTTGGCGGCGTCGAGTTCGTCGACGGTGACTCCCGCGTTGAGCAACAAATCGACCTCCTCGCGAATCGCCTTGTCGACTTTGCTCATATTCGCCGGGTTGCAGATGGCGAAGAGATAAAACAGGCCGCGATCGTCGACGGCCGGAACTTGCAGGCCGCTGCCGATGCCGTACGACAGACCTTCCTTCTCGCGGACGCGATTGCCCAAACGGGACGAGAGCGATCCGTGGCCGAAGATGAAGTTACCCAGTTGCAGCGCGGCGAAGTCGGGATGATCGTCGCGCATCGGGAAGACAAGTCCGGCAAAATATGTCGCACTGGCTTTGTCGGGCGTGGGGATCGCTTGCGTGTTGCCCTTTGGTTTGACGTCGGAACGACGGACGATGCGGCGGTAAGAGTCCTGCTGTTGCCAGCCGCTAAAGATTTCCAGCAACTGCTGCCTGGTGGCGGAGACATCGAAGTCGCCAACGACGGTCAGTTCGCCGTGCTTCGCGCCCAGAGCCGATGCGTGCAGCTCGCGAATTGTCGCCAACGATGTCGCTTGCAGCATCTCGATTTCTTCGGTCAGCGACGGAATGAATCGCGGATCGCCGACGACATACGGGTTGAGTTGCTTCGAGACTGTCGATTGAGCCAGTGCCGTCGGATCGGACTTTTGCTTCTCAAGGTTGGCGAGCTGAGCGGCCTTGAGCGTCTCGAACTCGTTCACGGCGAAGGCCGGCTCGCGAAGCACTTGCCTCAGCAGATCGAGCGCGGCGGCGAGGTTTGGCTTCTTGGTCGTCAGCGTGAACGTCGCGACGCCCGGTTGCCTCAGCGAGGCATTCGCGTTCAAGACAGATCGATGCTTGTCGAGTGCGTCGGTCAGTTCTTGCCGCGACAACGTCTTCGTGCCGCGAGCCATCAGTTTCGGCAGCAGTTCAGCCGCTTTCGCTTTGTCTTGGAGAGACTCCTCGCTGCCGTAACGGAGCGTCAGGCGCATTGTGACTGCTTCGCCGCGAGTCTTTTTCGGCAGGAACGCCGCTTTCAAACCGGTCGGCAAACTGAAGCGTTCGGTGCGAGCTTCAATTTTCAGCGGATCGACGTCGAACGCCTCGCCGGTCGCGATGTCTTCGCGACCTTTGTAGTCGCCGATCATTTCCGCCAGCGACGGTGTCGCGGGAACGCTGACTCGTTCCGGAGTCTTCACGGGCAAATACATGCCGACCGTGCGATTGTTCCTACGCAAATACGCCGAGGCGGCCCGCGTCACGTCTTCGGCCGTCACCTTCTCCAGCCGGTCGCGGTAGAGAAAATATAAACGCCAGTCGCCTTGAGCCGCCCACTCGCTGAGTTCAACGGCGAGTCCACCGCTATCGGCCGCCTTTAGTTCGCGGTGCTTGAGCAGGTTTTGCCGAGCACGCTCGACATCGTCTTCAGTGACCCCCTTGAGCACGACGTCGTCGATCGCGTCCAGCATCGCTTCGAGAACGACTTGTGGATCGTTGCCTTTCGCCGCTTCCGCCATCAGCAGCAAGACGCCGGGGTCGTGCAGCGCGAAGGCCGATCCCGACACGTTCGCGGCTTTCTTGGTTTCGACGAGAGCCTTGTACAATTTTCCAGACGGAGCTTGCGTGAGGATCGACTCCAAAACATCGACCGCCACGTATTCCGGATGCGGTCCGGACGGGATGTGATATACGGCTCCGACGACCGCGACATCGCCGACTCGCCGCAACGTTACGAGCCGCTCGCCGTCTTGAGCCGGCTCTTCCGTGTACGTATTGTCGAGCGTTCGTTCCGGCTTCGGCAGTGAGCTGAAATACTTGGCCGCGAACTTGAGCGCGGTCTCCGGCTCGAACCGCCCGGCCACGACGAGCATCGCGTTATCGGGCTGATAGAACTTCTTGTAGAACCGCCGCAGATTCTCGACCGGCACGCGCTCGATATCGGCTCGATTGCCGATCGTCGACTTGCCGTAATTGTGCCACTCGAACGCCGCCGACATCATCCGCTGCATCAGCACCGACGAGGCGCGGTTCTCGCCGCTCTCGAATTCGTTGCGGACGACGGTCATTTCGGACGCCAGGTCTTCGCCGCGAATCAAACTGTTGAGCATGCGATCGGCTTCGAGCTTGATCGCGAATTCCAGGTTGTCATCGCTGGCTGGCAACGTCTCGTAGTAGTTCGTGCGGTCGAGCCACGTCGTGCCGTTGTACTCCGCGCCACGATCCTTCAACGCCTTCGGGATGTCGGCGAACGTCGGTGTCCCTTTGAAGACCATGTGTTCAAGCAGGTGAGCCATCCCCGCCTCACCGTACCCCTCGTGCCGCGAGCCGACAAAGATCGTCAGGTTGACCGTGACCGTCGGCTTCGACGGATCGGGGAAGAGCAAGACCTTCAAGCCGTTGTCGAAATGGAACTCGGTGATCCCTTCGATCGACGTGAGCGGCTGAATGTCCTTGTCGGCCGCCAGGACATTGACGGCGAGAAATACCAGCAAAGTGGCAATTGAGATTTGAGATTTGAAATTTGAAATTTGAAGTTTGAAATTTGAAATCTGCCATTTGAAATTTGAAATTTGAAATCTGAGATTTAGAAACGGCATCACGTCCCTCCGTTGGTGTGATTCATCGCTTTTGGCGACTGTATGGTGAATGGCAGAGATTGCGGCAATCGATGTCGGTCAATGCTCATTCGGTTCTTCATCCGGCGACGGCTGGCCTGCGACGGCCGAGAGAAAGGTCCAGCCACATTTTGAACACACGGTCGCGTCCTCCGGCAGTGTGGCTCCACATTCGAGGCAGACTTCCTCGTCGGACCTCTCTGGAGCCAACGCTCGCTGTTGGCCAACACAGCGACAATTCCCTGTCCTTCAAGGAAGACCTTCGCCGTCTGAGCCTCGGCAACAAATGGATAGCTAGCCAGAGTCACCAGATCAAGATCGTCGGTCATCACAGACTCCACAGTTGTTCCGCCGTGATGCAATTCCAAAGGAACTGTAGCAGTGCCCACGCCCAGTGAAAACGACCGCCCAAGGACTCTGAACACAGACCTGGACGAAAAACACAAAGTCCTAGGCTGGGAATCTGGACAGTTCGGCTTTCCCAATGAATTCACAGCCCGGCCGAGCGCAGAATGTCGATCAG
>CAYSHJ010000113.1:0-3584 GCA_964430385.1 uncultured Planctomycetaceae bacterium | reverse complement strand
ACCCACAGATAGACGGCCCCGATGTCATCGCCGCGCACCGGCTGGCTGTGACGAAACACCGCTTGCGGCAACATCGTAAACACGGCCTTCGCATCCCCGGCCGGATGAATCACATAATCCTCAGCGTGTTTCTGGCTGACCTTCAGCCACGCCTTGATCAACTCCGAGTCCTGCGAAACCGGGTCGGCACCAACCAGCAGCAACAAGGAGAGCAGGAGTACGTTCATCGTTGCGAGTTCTCAAACTAACCCGAAGCGTCAGCGAGGGCGGACGCTTCAAGAACCGTGGATGCAACGTCTGTTGGAGCGTTCGTCCTCGCTGACGCTTTTTGAAGTTGCGCCTTTTGGACTGCGGTGACTTGTCACCGCTATGTTATTGCGGCGGAGCCGCTTTTTTTGAATGTTCCACCACGCTACCGAAAAGTCGCTCCGCGACAATGAACAGCGGTGACAAGTCACCGCAGTCCAAAGAAAAGCGCAACTTCAAAACTGACGCTTCGGGTTAGTTAGGGTTCGTAAACAAGCGACGAAGCACGTCGAGCGGCGATGGCTCATCGGCTTGTCTTGGTTCCTCAGCCACGAAGATCGCCTCGCGCAGTGCCGGGTTGTCGGGTGAGAACGCCGCGGCCGAAACCAGGTTCTTGTCCGCCATCGCCGAGCCGACCACTTGTCGATTCACCAAATTCCACAACTGAGTGCGACCATCCCACAGGCCGACGATCAACTCGTCATTACTGGCGAAGGTCAACGCTCCTGGCGAGGTTGCACAAGTCAGAGTCGCCACCGTTGTTCCGGTCACAGCATCCAGCAATGCAACTTCTCCACGAGCATTCGACATCCAATCGCCGATGGCCGCGGCCAGTTGCCGACCGTCTGATGAGAACCGGACGCAATTCACAGCGGACGGATAACTCGGCAGATTCGCGAGCGACTCACCCGTCACGAGATCAACGATCAACACGGAACCATCGCGACTGCCCGCTGCGATCGTTTGGCCTCGCGGCGAGACAGCGACGGAACGCAGCGCGTCAGCATGAGTCAGCACTGTCCGCAGCAGCGCCCCACCAGCGGAATCCCAAATCGTGATCCGGCCATCCTGACCGGCGGCGGCGAACCATTCGCCGTCCGGTGCGAAAGCCACAGACGAGATTCTTTCATCAGAGAGATCGGTCTCGGCGTTCGTGTTCAAGTCGGTCAGCACGATTCGTCGTGCGGTCGTCGCTCGCACGACGAAGCGCCCATCTGCGGAAGCGGCCGTCGACCAAATTTTTTCACCACGAGCGGATTGCGAGCGAGAGGCCGACGCGGGCATCACGACTGGGGACTTTTCGTCCGTTGGGGAAAACGAAATTGGCGTTGGGTTAGTCGTCGATCCAATTGCTGGCGACACATCAATCTCTGGCGTAGCCAAGGTCGCTAGACCTTGGGTCGTCGGTCCCGCGAACCCCAATCTCTGGCGAGATTGGCTACCGAGCACAAACGGCTGCAACGGCAACAGCAGCGCGGCGATCAGCGCCAACGCGAAGCGAACTCGCGGTGACATCGCTTTTGGAGCGGCTCCGCGCATGATTTTCGTCAGGCGATGCCGCAGGAAATGAGCATGTCCCAAGCCGCACGCGACTGGCGGCAACGCCGGGCGTCGTTCGCACAAGTAATCAATCGTGTCGAGCAACGCTTCGGCATACAGCTTCGGAGTGTTTGGAAATTGGCCGACGACCCAGGCATCGCAGCATTCTTCTTCAGAGGCTTCGATCTGCTGTCTCGCCCACCACACGACCGGATGCCACCAGAACAGCCCGGTCGCGATCAACTCCAGCAACCGCACCCAATGATCGCCGCGAGTGAAGTGAGCCAACTCGTGCGTCAACAACGTCGCGCGAGCATCTTCATCCAGGCGATCCGCGAGATCCGCCGGGAACAACAATTTGGTTCGCGAGCCGCAACCCCACAACATCGGCGACACGGCGGCATCCACGATCAACACACGCGGCACACGCCGCAGTCCCAGCGCCGCCGCGAGCTGATCCGTTTGATCCTGCAACTCGGTTGAACTGATCGCATCACGCAACACTCGCCGACGGAACCGCATTGCTCGCACGAGTTGCCAACTCATCCAAAACGCCGTTCCGCCCAGCCAGCCAGTCAGCAATATCGACCGGACATCTGCTCGCTTCGCCCAATACGTGGAGCACGTCTTCAACGTGCTCGCAAAAATGGACGGGGTTTCTTGTCGAACAATACGATTCTCGACTTTCGCGACCGGCGGAAAGTTTGACGGCGCAGTCTCCGCGGCGCGAGGCAGCGGAGCGGTCACGGCCTGCTGCGAGTGATTCAGAGGTTCGCTCTCGGATGCAAGCACGGGCACGTTGGAAACGTGCCCCACGTCGGCGGCGGGGACTTCGATCGTCACCGGCAAGTGGAACAGCGGCGGCGTGATGAACTTCAGCAGCACCAGCACCCACAGAGCGTGAGTCAACGCCGGACGCCGAGCGAATCGACTCACCCCAATCGCCAACACCGCCAATGGCAGTACGGTCACGGCGTTGATCAGGGCGATGTTAAGAAGTGTGGCCATGTGATTTGAGCCTGACACACGAAATCGAAGTTCTGAGTCTCATCACGAACGGCACAAGGAGTCCAACGAATGAAGGGAGACGACGAATAATTCGGCGGTTGAGCACATTCTCCGTCTCCCTTCATTCGTTCGACTCATTTCTTCCTCACAGGTTGCGGCTTCGCCGCGCTATTTCTTTTCACGGTCCAAATCATCCAACAAGCCGCGCAGCGACTTCCGGTCTTTCGCCGACAGTCCATGAGCTTTCACCAATGTGGTCAACAGCGGATGAATCTCCCCCTGACACAGCTTGTCCGCCGTGGTCTGCAACTGCCGGGCGATCAGTACCTCGCGCGCGACCGCCGCCGAGAACTGATGCGGCCACGTCTTGCGGTTCCGCTTCACGCACTTCTTGGCTTCGAGCCGTTCGAGCAACTTTTGAACGGTCGCATTCAGCGCCGACGTTCCTGCGGGGTACAGCCGTTCGGTCAATTCGCGGACCGTCGCCGTTTGCAGTTCCCAGAGAACTTGCAGAACCGCCAACTCGGCATCCGTGACATCTTGAGGCGTGCGAGACATCGTGCAGGCCACCGTTTCTCAAATGGGAAGAAAACCATCCAACGGGCCGATAATCTACAGACGCCATGTCTGAAACTCAACCACCATTTCGGAACTTCTTGAGATTGTACGTAGCCATCATCGCTCCCGCGTGATGAGCCGAACGCTTCACCGAGCATTGGCAAGCATTCGGCTCGTCACGCGGGAGCGTGACGGCTACGTACCTGCCGCACTTATTTCGAGGCGGCTGGATTCGGGGCCGTCAGAAACAGCCAATACGGATCAACCGGCTGTCCGACGACGCCGGGGGTGCGAGCTTCGGTCCAGACTTCTTGGTTCTTCTGGGTCTGGAGTGGCAGATGTTAACGGTTGGTGTTTTTGGAAGAAGGTTTTCTGAGGCATTGCAGAGGTGTTCAAAGTGCCCCGGAGGAGGGATCTCCTCCGAGGCCGGCGCTTTGACGCACCTCTGGTCG
>CAYSHJ010000112.1:0-7405 GCA_964430385.1 uncultured Planctomycetaceae bacterium | reverse complement strand
GAGCGTCTTCTCCGGAATCTTGGAGATGTTCCACATCACGATGTAGTAGTCCTGCTGGCCAATGCTACGGGGCGGTTTTGTCTGTTCGACGATTAGCGTGATCAGTTTCTGCCGCTGCTCGTCGCGCAGCGGCAGCGCGTTTTCGAGCATCGCCACCACCAACTCGACCTTCGCCCGGTACTGAAACTTCCGCCGCTCGCCATCGACCTGCGAGTACTTCGAGAACTGCTCCCCTTTGAGCATGTTGCGCAGCGTCTTGTGATAGAACGAGTCTTGGCCAAACAGCCCGGCCTGAAACTTCACTTGCAGCGGCGAGATGTCCTGCCAAATCTCGTTGAACTTCTGCTGGTCCTTGCGTACCAACAGAAACTTCTTGCGCACGACCTCGACTTGCTCGAAGAACTGCAGCATGTCGCCCCGTCCGGCCAGTTGCAGCTTCTTCCGTTGTGGTTCAGTGAGCTGACACGCTCGATCGACGTCGTCCATTTGCAACGTCAGCATCTGATCTAACTTTTTCCGCGCCGCTGCGACCGTCTGCAAATTCTGAAAAACCCACTGGTCGAACTGATTTTCCGGCATCTCGAAGTTTTGGACTTGAGCCTGTGGCAGCGCCGCCGGATCGTCGTCCTCGTCCTGAGCCTTTGCCGTCACGCTGCTGCCGAGCACCGAAACAAACGCGAGGAATGCGAGAAGCCGCTTCAACACCGACACACTAGTCCGACGCGCCAGCGAGGGAACGACAATCACCGGCGATTTCACTTCTTCGCTGGCGCTTTTTAGAGATGCGCCTCTGTGGTTCCGCCCCAACGGGGCAGCAATAAGCCAGCCCAGGGCGTAGCCCTGGGTTGGCATATTGCTGCCCCTTCGGGGCGAAAGCGCAACATCAAAACTGGCGCTTCGGACTAGTTTTGAAACCGCCTCTAGCAACCAGACGCGCCAGAGCGGGGACGCGTCACGTCGAGAGGTCATCAGGCGGCACTGGCACTTGAGCATCGTCACTTCATTCTTTCGTTGCGGCTGCGGACTCTTCGTGATCCTCGTCGGCTCGATTGATGGCAGGCTCATCTGCGCCGAGAAGCATGCTCATCGCGAAGACCAGCGCCAGTCGCCCCAACGAATCCGACGAACGCTGCTCACCTCGTGAGGCGGCGTCACCGGAGGGCTTCGGACGACAGGTCGGAAGTCGAGTGGTCACGGCTTTTCTTCCTTCTTCTCATCTGGCTTGCCGGCTTCATCGGCCTTGACCGCATCCACGACGACGGCGTCCTCGATCTCGACCGCTTGCACGAAGCCGCCGCCGGCCCAGCCCCAAATCTGGTTCTGCTGTTTGGGGATGCCGTTCCAAATCTGCTTTTGTTTCTCGGTCAAGGTCGGCAGGACTTGAGCGTCGGGCAGGACCGGCATGTAGGTGTCGCCGTACATGAAGACTTCCAATTGCTGGCACCAGGCGTCCTTCCAATTCGAGTTCAGCGCTTCGGTTAGATTGCCGCGTTGGTCGGCGGTCAGTACTAAATCCTTGTCGAGCCTCGCGATCAGGTTGAGCAGCGCGGCTCGCTTGCGCGCGGCGGCGCGTTTCGCCAACTCGGCTTCGTAGCGCTTCGCCTGATCGGCCGAAAGCGTTTGCTTGACTGACTTGAGCAGCGTGTCCGCCATCAGCTTTCGCGGATCGGGCCATTCCGGTTCTTGGCCCGGACGTACGCCTTGCTGCATCTTTTTCTGGATCTCGGCGAACTTCTTGACCGCGACTTTTAGACCGGCATCGCCAGCCGCTTTGATCATTTTATATTGCTCGGCATTCGGCTGACAGACCGCGCGGACAAAGTTCAATTCGGTCTTCGACAGTTGTCGAAACTGCTGGAGGAATTGTTGTTCGAGCGGATCGGCACCGACGACTTCCCCGCCGACCGCTCCGGCGAAGACATTCGCCACTGCGCCGAAGGCATTGATGACTTCCAGCACTTGCTTGACCTCGACAGCCGGAGCCGGTTCGACGTTCGGCGCCTCCTTCTGGGCCTCGACCTTGGCGTCATCGGCAGGCGGATCGTCCGCGAAGATGTTCGCCGACGTCAGCACGAGCACGCTGAGCACGATCCCGCAAATTGACACTCGATTCGTCCACATGTCAGTCATCCGAGAGTTGCCTGTCCGTTATTTCCGTTTCTTCGCCGGACTCTGTGTCTTCGTCATCCGCCAGCCCGGCTTCGCCCAGATCAGCAAACAAGCCCAGCGGGTCGTTCTGCCAACTGTCGTTTTCAGCGTCATATTCCCGCTCGCTCCAAGCCAGCCACTGAGTCTTGCTCAAAATGGCGATCACCTCGTTGTGCGGCAGGGGCGGCATGAACTTCTCCTCATTCGTGAGCGATTGCAGCGAATGGCCCCAGGCCTCGTTCCAGTGCGTCTCGAACAGTTGCGACAACTGTTTGCGCTGGCCGGGCGACAATCGCAGGTCGGCGTCGAGCCGCGTCACGAGGTTGAGAATCGCGACCCGCTTCCGCTGTGCCGTCCGAGCCTGCCGCTCCGCCACGAACGCAGCCCATTGCGACGGAGTCAACTGACATTCTGCCACCTGCGAAACGACGTCCGGGGCCTGCCGAGGAAGCTGCGACTCATCGAGGCGCGGACCTTGGTTGGTCTCTGATTCTCGCTCCTGGATTAGAAGTTGACGTACAACCTCCTTCATCGCAAGCTCGCTGGACCTACTCAGCGATTGCATTTCTTGATCCGACAGGCCGCACGCTTTTCGAGCGAACAACAACTCGATCTTGAGCTGCCGCAGCCACCCACCGCCCTCAAAGACGGCGTCGATGTCCAACGGGGTGTCATGAGCGACCTCCTCGAAGTTCAAGCATTGACCGAGTACGTCCCACGCGAACTCGCCGAGTTCGTCGAGGACTTCGGCGGCCAACTCATGTTGTTTGAGAGTGAACTGAGGCGGCTCATCGGCGAGCGCCGCCGACAGCGCGACCATCACGGTCAGGCCCGACAGCATCCCGAGGATTCGCCGCATAAGTGTGTCCCTCAACGATCGTTTGGACGGCATCACTTGCCGCGTGCTTTTTCCAACCGATTGAAGTACTCGTCCAAACCGGTGCGGAACTCTTCGGGCAGCTTCGGTCCCGAATCGCCGGTGGCTTGCGAGACGCCGTGATCCTCGCGGTTTTCCTTCTCGTTGACGCCGCTGCCGATGAGCGCCAAGGCCGCGTCGTTCGTCGTGCCGCCGCCACCCCCGCCGGGATTCGCGCCACCGCCGCCGCCACCTTTCGGATTGATGCGTTTCGATTGCAGCAGCAGTTCAATCGCTTCCGTCTCGGCCGCGATCGCGGGCGAACCGGTGTCCGCTCGGCTTAGAATCGTCTTCGCATCGAACATGACCTCAGCCACTTTCCCCAGCAGAGCAATCTCCCTGCCAAATTCTTCCTCACCGTTTTCGAGCGCACGAATGCGCTCGACGACGTTCTCGACTCGCTCACCGAGCTTGTGCTGCGTACCGGCGAGTTGCTCGGCTTGTTTGGCGTGTTCTTCGGATTTGATCGCCGGTTTGGCCTGTTCGGCGACGCGAGTTTCTTCTCGCAAATTCACTTCGCCTTCGAGGATTTGCAGAACTTCCAGAACGATGGAGGGCGGCAAACTGCCGCGCGATTTGCCGCCGGGTCAGGTGCCCCCTTTGGTCGGGTCCACCAAGTCCTCCGCCCAGCGGTCCATCGCGTCGGACCAGAACTCACACTGAGCCATCGACAGGCCGTTCTCCTTCTTGAGGTCATCACCAAGCTGCCGCAGGCCACCGATGACGTCTTGCGATCGCATGTCGTCGAGCACCGCCTTGAACGACATCATCCGACGTCGCTCGAAGTACGCCTGCAGGTCGTCCATGATGTTCGAGACAGTTTGGCTACTCTTAGATTCTTGGCCTGCCAATTCCGTGAAGAGCTTCGTGGTCGTCTCTTTCGCAGCGTTGGCCGGCAGACCGAAGGCGTCGCCGACTTGATCGCCGATGCGGCCACCAATCTTGTACTGCAATCGTGACTCCGCCTTGAGTCGCTTGACCAGCGTACTCCCTTCGAGATTCGCCAGCACTTTGTTGAGTTCGTCAGCGATCTTCTCGAACTCGGCCAGCAAGTCCTGTTGCTCTTTGACCGCCTCTTCGACCTTCTGATCGGCCGGGCACGAGTCGTTCCCTTTGCCGGGCGGGCCGATCAGCGTCGTGCTCGGCAGACCCAAACTCGGTGAACCAGATTTCGGTGGCGATGCCGCCGAGTTTTTGTCGTCCTTCTTCGCGAAGCCGTGTGTCGATTCGACATCGACCACCGACGGCACTTTGGTTGGCGGCTTTTTGTCTTTGTCGTTCGGATCGGGATCGCTCGGCGAGCTGGCGGCCGAGGCGCGTGCCTCGCCCACCTTCGGAGCCTTGTTGCTTGGCGACTCCAAGTTCGACGCCGTCTTCGGTGCCTGCGCCGCCTGCTTGAGCAAGTCGGCGACCGAAGGCATCCGGTTACCAGAGATGTCCTTCAGGATGTTGAGCATCTCGGCCCATTTCTCCAGATGGCCGACGCCGATCTCGGGATTGCGCATCGCCTGTTTGACCAAGTCCTCGCCGTTGAGCGTGAGGTTCGACAGCCGGCGACCATTCGCTCGTTCGGCGGCAGCTTGGGTTTCGATCCGTTTACGATTCTCCGGCTGATCCAGCTCGCTCGGCGAGAGTTCTCGCAGAGCCTTGTTCGTTTCGTGCAACGCCATCTCTTTGTCGCGAACTTCCAGCGACTGCCGATGCCACTTGCTGAGCATCTCCGTCACCCAGATTGCGTGCTGCTCCGGGTTGAGCACGTAGAAGGTGTAGATCGGGGAATAGACCCGCTCGCGACCGGGGAAATAATCCTCGACGAACAGCCGTACTTGAATCGGCTGCGGTTCGATGCCCAGCGAAGTCGCCGAAAACGTGCCGGCCAACTCGAACATCTCTTTATCCGTGCCCCCCGCCGCGAGGATGCGTTCTCCCTGGGCCGGGTTTTTGAAGTTCGTTGTGTCGATCCCCCGCCAGTCGATGCCGACTTGTTTGACTCCGAAATCGTCCTGAGCACGAACTTTGAAATTGAGAGCTTCGGAATCCAGCACGACGCGCTGCCGCGGCAAGTCCTCGCACGAGATCGACGGTGTCTCGTCCTCGCGGCTACTAATCGTCAGCGTGAACGGCTCTTTACCCGCGAGGTGGTGCTCGTCACGCCAAGTGAACTCGACCTTGCGCGACTCTTCGACGCTGATCGACGGACTCACGATCTTGTCGCGATCGGTCGCTTGCGTCTGCCCATCCAACTGAGCGGCCGCAAGCGGGCGACTCGCCGTCGCAGTAAACGTCGCGTGGCTCCCTTTCACCAGAGAGATCGAGCCACCACGCACGTCCTTCCTCTGCGGCTGCGAGCGACCAAGATACTCCGGCAGTGCGACTTCGGCTCCGATCGAAGTCAGTTCCGGCCGCAGCATCGGCTGTACGCGAACACGTTGCGACAAATCGCCGCTGCGGACGCTCAGCCAACCGTCGTCGATCTGGCCGGGGAGTTCAAATTCGTAACGCCCCTCGCGCAGCTTGGCCGCAACCGGACGTTGAACGCCGAGTTGCACTTCGCCTTGCTCGGGCCGCCACACGGAATTGTTTGCCAGTTGAACTGCGACCGTGAACGGCTCGCCGTGAGCGACCACCAAATGATTCGACACCGGCTCAATCGACGTGAACGTGTAGCGCGGCGTATTTCCCCACGGCATCAAGAACCGCGCCCAGGCATTCGTCGCGGCGGCGGGAAACATCGCCAACAACAAGACGGCAATCATTCCTGAAATGCCCGCCAATACTGCTCGCCGGCGATGCTTAGGGTTCGGCACCGAATCGCTGAAGTCTCGCTTCGTCGCGACCTCGGCCACTTGCTTCACGGCCGCTTCGCACAGGGTCAACGATCGAGCTTGCTCCGATTCGCTGTGAACCAATTCGATGATGCCGAGCAGTTGATCGCCAACGCTCGGATGCTTGCGGCTGAGCAGCCGTGCGAGTTGCTCCAACTTCCGCTGCCGCCAAATCCAACGATGCAGCGCCAGCGGAATCAACCCGCAGCCGACCATCGCCGCCACGAAGATGCCGAGCCGGACCACCCATGGCGTGTCGAACACTCGGTCCAACAGGAACGTCGCCAAAAAGGCGATCAAGACACCGATGACCGCTCCGCAAACGGCCTCGACCAACTTGACCGTCCATACCCGCCGACGAAAGTCGAGCAATTGCGTCTGTAACGATTCCGGCAACGTCAACCGATGATGAGCAAGACTCATGAGTCACCTCTCCGTCGATAAATGGGAAAGAGCGGCTGTGATTTCAGGATTCCGTCGCCGGAGTCAATCCCGCGCCACGAACGTCCGCCAATGCACGGCGTTTCGCCTCGTAAAAGTGGTCTAAAAGGGCTTGTGTGAATTTTGGTGTGTTGTGCTCAGCGATGATCTGCACAAGGGCAATCAACCTCGCCAAGCGAGAGGCGTCCCGCAAATGGCGAACTGTCGTAGGCATGATTGGCTCCCTGGAGTCTGCGACGTCGATCTCGATTGGACAGTTCATTGACCGGTCTTGGCCAGCAGCGGCGCGATGACCTCGGTGATATTCCGAAACGCAACGTAGCGAGCACGATCCGGTAGATCGAAGACCGTGCAGAACGAACTATGCGGGGACGTGGCCACCAAGTAAGGGTGCTCGACAGCGATTTTAGTTCCGTCGCTCAGATGGAATTCAAATCCCTCGAACGGGACTTGGTTCATCAGTTCCAGGAGTTGGGTTGCTGTCACGATGTGAGGCTCCATGAATCGGTCGGCACAAAGATCCGCAAACGGCCAGGATCATATCAACCCAATCACCTTTCGACCCACCCAAAATACTCCCAGCAGTAATACGAGAAGGCCGGCGTAGACCGGGTGGCTCCAGAGTTGGACGCGGCGGATGGACGGTAATGGTTCCGGAAGATTTGCCAACAATTGCACGATTTCACCAAGTTTTGCCGGCTCCAATAACTTGCCGCGCGTCACGCGGGCGATCTCTTCGAGGACTTCTGGCCGAGCCGGTTTGCCGACTCGTTCGGCGGCGACGCCTTGCACGAAGAACGACGTTTCCAGCGTCGCGTTCGTTTGTTTGCAGAGCAGTGTGACCTCGTGCTTGCCTGGCTCTTCGGCGGTGAAGCGGCTGTGGAAGACGCCCCACTCGTCGCCGGCTGACGTGAACCGCGCAGTCTCGGCTTTTCCCGACGGAGCCACGATGCGCGCGGTCACGTCGCCGTTCGCGAGCGGCTCACCGCTGCGTTCCATCACATTCGCGTGCAGCGCGAGCGTCTGTCGCATCTGCGGCTGATCGGGGGAGTAATACAGCCGCATGGTTTCGCCT
>CAYSHJ010000111.1:0-15417 GCA_964430385.1 uncultured Planctomycetaceae bacterium | reverse complement strand
GATCTTCATCGACGCTGTTGAGTTCTCTCGCGAGTTCCGCGCGCGACCACCGCTCGCCGTCGCGTCGCGACCGCACGATGTCGGCTCGCTGCCCCGGTCGTGATCTCGCGAAGTAGAGCGTCTGACCTCCGTCGGCGAACTGCGGGCCGGAGAGTTCAGTCTCGTCCGCGACGGCTCCTTTGCCCGCGAACTCGATCAATCGCCGAGCCGTTCGAAAGGCGAGACGCCCGTGTGCAGTCTCGCGACCGGACTCGATGACCTCGTCTTGCAGCAGCGGTCTTGGCAACGACCACGCGAACGCCACGAACGACAATGCGACCAACAGCCAGCGTCCAGCGCTTGGCCGAGAATACTCCGCGGTGTTGGCCGTTGTTGGATTCATCACTTGCAACCGAGAGAACAAAGGACAGTGATCAGCCGCCTGTTATTGAAGGTATCAGCAGACCTCTCCGCAAGGCTGCATTGAAGAAATCCCGTGGGCCCGAGCTTCCACTCTTCGTCGTCCCGGCGGTCCATGCAAAGCTGGCAACGATTAATGAACCTCAAAACTTGACTTGTCTGTGTTCCTGCATTTTCATGGTGCGGCGTGAAGTGATCGAAAAGACCGTGTACGATTGGAAGCCGGACAGCAAGACTTTGCCCAAAGCAATGTCGATGAGTGATGATCAGGTTGATCCGACGGAAATTCCATTCACACCGCAACCAGGTTCCTGCGGATGACGATTCGATCTTTCTTGCTGAGTTGGCTGTTGGCTACGTGTGTTTTTGCAGACAACACGCTCATGGCGGCGTCTCCGCCAACGGCAGAGGGGATTGAATTCTTTGAGAAGCGCATTCGGCCTGTGCTTGTGGACAACTGCTACGAATGTCACAGCGCCGGGAAAAAGACGAAAGGGGGTCTCGCTCTGGACACACGCGCTGCGGTGCTGCGGGGCGGTGATTCCGGCGCGGTCGTCGTTCCGGGCGATCCAGAAAAGAGCACGCTCATCGAAGCCGTGCGCTACAAGAACCGTGACCTTCAGATGCCACCCAAGGGTGCGCTGAGCGACGAACAGGTGCGCAACCTGGAAACCTGGATAAAAATGGGCGTGCCCGATCCGCGTGAGGTGGAGCCTGTCGCGGCGGATGGCAAGCGGGCCATCAACATCGAGGAAGAGCGCAAATTCTGGTCCTTCGCACCGCTCTCGATTCCGGCGCTGCCCATGGTGCAAAACCGAGATTGGGTGAAGTCGCCGGTGGATGCGTTCATTCTCGCCGAACTGGAAAAAACGGGACTCAATCCCGCTCCGCCGGCGGACAAGAGAACACTCATTCGCCGCGCGACGTTCGACCTCATTGGCTTGCCACCGACGCCGGAAGAGGTGCATGCGTTTGTGGCTGACGAGGATGCTGATGCTTTGGGTCGGGTCATCGAGCGTCTGCTGTCCTCGCCGTCGTATGGCGAGCGGTGGGGACGGCACTGGCTGGATGTCGCGCGGTACGCGGACTCCAACGGGTTGGATGAGAACGTCGCTCACGGCAATGCCTGGCGGTATCGCGATTACGTTGTTGCGGCGTTCAACCGCGACAAGCCGTTCGATCGATTTTTGATCGAGCAGCTTACGGGTGATCTGCTTGAGGCGGCCGACGAAGCTCAGCGGCACGAGCACTTGATCGCGACCGGCTTCCTGGGAATTGGCCCAAAAGTCTTGGCCGAGACTGACGAAGCCAAAATGCGGATGGACATTGTCGATGAGCAGATCGACACGGTCGGGCGAGTGTTTCTCGGACTGACGCTGGGATGTGCTCGCTGCCACGATCACAAGTTTGATCCGATCGAAACCGCCGACTATTACGGCCTGGCCGGCATCTTCAAAAGCACGCGGACGATGGACCAATACACGAAGGTGGCGAAGTGGCACGAGAATCTGCTCCCCTCCGCCGCCGCGACCGCTATGCAGGCCGAATACAACGAACGCCTCGCGGCGAAGAAACAAGCCATCGAGATGTTCGTCGCCAACGCCGACAAACAGGCTCGCGAGAAGCTCGCCGCCGATGCGACCGAAAAGCCGCCGGAGAAATTGGAGACGTTGTATCCCGAAGCCACCAAGTCCGAACTCAAAAAGCTGCGCGACGAATTGGCTCTGTTCGAGAAAACGCCGCCAGAGTTGCCCTCCGCGATCGGCGTCACCGAAGACAAAGTCGTCGATGTGGCGATCCATATGCGAGGCAACCCACTGAAGCTGGGCGACGTGGTCCCGCGTCACGCGCCGCCGGTGATGCATGGCCCGCGAGTCCCGCAGTTCACGGACCAGGAAAGTGGGCGCCGTCAACTCACTGAATGGCTGATTGATCCGCAACATCCGCTGACCGCACGTGTCTTCGTCAATCGTGTCTGGCGTTGGCACTTCGGCAAGGGACTGGTGCGCACGACGGACAACTTTGGACGGCTGGGTGAAGTGCCGTCGCACCCGGAATTGCTCGACTGGCTGGCTCGGCGATTCATCGCCGATGGCTGGTCAATCAAGTCGCTGCATCGAATGATTCTCAATTCGAGCATGTATCAGCAGAGCAGCACACCCTCTGCGGAGACGGTGGCTGGCGATCCGGAGAACCGACTGCTTAGCCGCGCCGATGTGCGGCGACTGGAAGCTGAAGCGGTGCGTGACTCGCTGCTGGCGGTGAGCGGCCGATTGGACCAGTCCCTGGGAGGCTCGGTGCTGACGGTCAAAAATCGGGACTACTTGTTCGACCACACGTCCAAAGACCTGACGACGTACACCAGCCGCCGCCGCTCGTTGTATCTGCCGGTCATTCGGAACAACGTCTACGACCTGTTCCAATTACTCGACTTTCCCGACCCGGCAGTATCGAGCGGCAACCGAACCGCGACCACTGTGGCTCCGCAAGCTCTGCTGATGCTCAACAGCGACATCGTGATGCAGTCGGCCTCCGACTTCGCCGAACGACTGCTGACGGACTCCGGCGACGACAACCAACGACTCTCTCGCTTGTACGCCATCGCCTACGGCCGCGAAGCTTCCGACGCGGAACGGAATGCCGACCGTGCGTTTCTGGCGAAGGTTGACCAATCTCTGACCGAGCAAGATGCCTCCCAACGCCGGTTACAGGCTTGGAGCACACTGTGCCAAGTCGTGCTCGCTGCGAATGAATTCATTTACGTGAAGTAACCATGAATCACTCCCACTCCGCGACCCACCCGATGTCTCGTCGAGCGCTCTTGCAGCGGTCGGCGGTTGGGTTCGGATCGCTCGCGTTGGCTTCGATGCTGGCGAACGAGTCGTCGCTCAGTGCGGCAGCGGCCGATCCGCTGGCCGCGAAACAGCCGCACTTCCCGGCTCGTGCGAAGCGAATCATTTTTCTCCTGATGGGCGGCGGCCCGTCGCAGGTCGATACCTTCGATCCGAAGCCGCTGCTGACTCGTGACGATGGCAAGCCGCTGCCGTTTGCCAAGCCGCGCGTGCAGTTCAACTCGACCAGCAACCTGCTCAAGTCGCCCTGGAAGTTCCGGCAATACGGCGCGAGCGGCCTGTGGGTCAGTGAACTCTTTCCTCGACTTGCAGAGCGTGTGGATGACCTGTGCATGGTGCATTCGGTGCATGGGACGAATCCGGCTCATGGCGGAGCGATGATGAAGTTGCACACGGGCAGCGACAACTTCGTTCGGCCCAGCATCGGCTCGTGGGTGAGTTACGGCCTGGGAACCGACAACACCAATCTGCCGGCGTTCGTCACGATCTGCCCGACGCTGGCATTTGGCGGCATCAACAACTGGAGTACGGCGTTTCTACCCGGCGGGTATCAAGGGACCGCGCTGGGAAACGCGAGCGTGCCGTCGGACAAAGCTCGCGTGAAGTTCATCAGCAACCCGCGACTGTCTCGCGACGTTCAGCGACAGCAACTGGATCGCCTGAATGCGATGAACCGCGAGCATCTGGCTCAGGCCGGCCCCGAAGCATCGCTCGAAGCGCGGATCAATTCCTTCGAACTGGCCTTTCGCATGCAGACCGAAATCCCCAAGGTCGAAGACTTGTCCGGTGAATCGGCCGCGACGAGGAAGCTCTATGGAATGGACGATCCGGTGACGGAGAACTTCGGCCGGATGTGCCTGATGGCTCGCCGCTTCGCCGAGGCGGGAGTGCGGTTCATTCAAGTCACGCACAGCGACAGTAAGGTGCAATGGGACCAGCATTCGGACCTCAAAAACGGGCACGAGAAAAACGCTCGCGAAGTGGACTTGCCAATCGCCGGCTTGCTGGCCGACCTCAAGAGCCGCGGCCTGTTGGACGACACACTGGTTTGGTGGGGCAGCGAGTTCGGCCGCACGCCGACCGCCGAGGGGACCACCGACGGCCGCGATCACAACCCGGAAGGATTCACCATGTGGCTCGCCGGCGGTGGAGTGAAGGGTGGCTTTCGCTACGGCTCAACCGACGACTACGGCTACTTCGCGCTCGAAGACAAAGTCCACATCCACGACCTCCATGCCACCATCCTTGCGCTGCTGGGATTGAATCATGAGCAGCTCACCTACAAAAGCGCCGGTCGCGACTTCCGCCTCACGGATGTTGAAGGCCATGTCGTGAAGGAAATCTTCGCCTAGCCTGGTGATTTTGGCCTGTTCGCTACTGATCACCATGCTGTGACGACTGCCGCTGCGAGATCTCCAGTATTTCAGAGTGTCGCTGCATCGCGCCTTCTTTCCTCAATTGGTCGTGATTCATGTCCATCTCCCACTGTGATGAGAGACCAACCAACGTCCGCTGGCTGGTCGTGTTGATGTTGATGGGTTTCACGTTCTTGGGGCATTTCAACCGGGTCAGTATCTCGGTCGCCGGCAGCGAACGATTCACCGGTCCACAGGGAATGAGCACCGAGCAAATGGGATTGGTGTACTCCGCGTTTCTGCTGGTTTACACGATCGGGATGCTTCCTGGTGGCTGGGTGATCGACTACCTCGGACCAAGGCGAGCTCTGTCTGGCATGGGACTGGGGATGGGTTTTTGCGTTGTTCTGACGGGAGCGCTGGGTTGGTTGGGATTGTCCATCGTCTCGCTCTGGCTGCCATTGATCGCGATTCGTGGACTGGCGGGTGCTCTGAGCGTTCCACTCCATCCCGGCGCAGCACGCAGTGTCTCACTGTGGCTGCCGCTCACCAGCCGTTCAACAGCGAACGGGCTAGTGACAGCCGGTGCTTTGGTTGGAATCTCGGTGACGTATCCGGGATTCGGTTGGCTGATGGATCAGCTCGACTGGCCTTTGGCCTTCGTGGTCAGTGGCACGGCGATGATGCTGTTTGCTTTGGTGTGGTATCGACTCTCCGCAGATGATGCCGCGGGTCACAGTTGGACGAACATCGCCGAGAAAAATCTGGTGCAGGCCGGCGGAAGTTTGCCGCCGCGTACGCAGGCGTCGGTCGGCGACTTTCTGAGTTTGTTTCGCAATCGAGGTCTCATCCTGCTGACGCTCAGCTACGCGGCCGTCAGTTACTTTCAATACCTGTTCTTCTACTGGATCGAGCATTACTTCGAAAAAGAACTCAAACTGCCGGTGACTGAGAGTCGGCAAGCGGCATTCAACGTCACGATGGCGATGGCGATTGGAATGGCCTGCGGTGGATATTGCACCGACTATTTATGTCGGCGGTTCGGACGTCGCTGGGGCTGTCGTGGCATCGCGCTGGTGAGCATGGGACTCAGCGCAGTGTTCGCGTGGGTGGGAATTGCGGCCAAAGACCCGGAACAAGTCGTTCTGTTATTCTCGTTGGCTCTCGGGTCGTTGGGACTGTGCGAAGGAATATTTTGGACCACCGCGCCGATACTGGAGAAGCGAAGCGGCGGACTGGCCTGTGCGTTTCTGAATACGGTTGGCAATGCGGGTGGTCTGCTGGCACCGATCTTCACGCCGTGGATCGGCAAGCATTACGGATGGACCACCGCCATCGCCGTCGCGTGCCTCGTCTGTGGCCTCGGCGCCGCCCTCTGGCTGTGGATTGATTCTGGAAGCGGCGAATGAAAAAAAGCAGAAGTCACATCACCCAGGCCACAAGGGCCTGGGCTACAGGTTCCGTAGATTCAAGAATTAGCCAGCCGTGCTCTGTGATTGGCCTCTTTGCAGCACCGCCTCGACTTCGGCGAGTTGCTCGACCGTGTTGACGCCCAGCGCTTCTTCGATTGTCAGCTTGGCCGCGGCGAGGACTTGATGGCCTTCGGACTTGAGAATTGCCGGGCAGTCGGTGAGGTAGTACTCGGCCTGGCTATTCTCCGGCCGGACTTTGGTCAATGCTTGAAAGAGCAAACGGCAGTCGAAGGCATAACAACCAGTGTTGATCTCACGGATCGAGGCCTCTGCCGGTGTCGCATCCTTTTGTTCGACGATCCGCAGGAATTCTCCGGACGGACTGCGTACGACGCGGCCAAGCCCGAAATTATTGTCGGTGATCGCCGTGCCCACGACACACGCGGCTCGGTGCGTGCGCAGCTCGTTCAGCAATGCCGCCAGCGAACTGCCGCGGAGCAGGGGGGTGTCGCCGGCCAAAACCAGAACGGAACTGTCGCAGTTCGCCAGCTTGTCCGCGCACATCATCACCGCGTGGCCGGTCCCTTTCTGTTCGGCTTGCAGAGCAAACTCAACGTCGGTATGCCGCGAGAGCGCGTCTTCAATGATCTCCGCCTGGTATCCGACGACGACGACCAATCGCCTCGCGCCCGCTACGCGCGCCGCGTCGAGCACAAACTCGATCATGGGTCGGCCACAAACGGAGTGCATGACCTTCGGCAACTCGGAATTCATCCGCGTCCCTTTGCCGGCGGCGAGGATGATGGCAACAGGGTCGGACACAAGTCACTCCGTCAGACGATTTCAGATTTCAGATTTCAGATTTCAGATTTGAGATTTGAGATTTGAGATTTCAGATTTCAGATTTCAGATTGCCAATCCACGAATTCTGCTTGCGTCTGTTTCCAATCCGAAATCCCAAATCCACGATCCGCGATCAGAAATTGATTCCAACGCGGCCGATTAAGCCGGACGAGATGTTGAAGTCCGGACCGACGCGCATGTTGACATGGCGGTCGAAAACCCAGCCAGCCTCCATGAAGCCCGAGACCCACGGAGTACTCTTGCGCACACCAATGAGGGCGCGCCAATCTTGAATTTCGATTTGGTCTTTTCGGGCGGCGACGGAAGTCGTGCCGATCTGATACGACTCGATGTGGTATTCGCCGCTGGCATACGCCCACACACCTTCGAAACCCATCCAGTTGCCGAGGAAGTACGAGATCCGGGACTCCGGAAACATCACGCGGAATTCCCAGCGATCGTCAGGCGTCCAGACCATTCCGACGTACGGGATCACACGATCCTTGACACGGTCCCAAAACCCAACTCCGAAGGCAAACATCAGTCGCGGATCGGCTTGAATGTACACAATGCCACGGCTGTCCCAATTGATCGCTTGCCGGCCGAGCGACTGTTGAAAGTCGCTGTTGATCGACGGATTGAACGCCAGCGAGAACGCGAACGGCGACAGCGGACTGTTCAGCGGTGTCTCCAGCCGCATGTCCCAGCCAAAGTGGTAAACAGCTCCGGGTAAGTCAATGGTCGCTGGACCTTTCCAATTGCGGTAGCCGAACTCGTGCTGCACCGAAAACAGCCAGGGATCGAACGGTGTCTGTGCCGTGTGATTCATGCCGAGATTGGTCTCGAAAACTCCGAATCGGCTGCTGTCGATCGAGGTTCGTTCACTGGACAACCAGGCCATGTCGCCCCACAGCGTGTGTCCCAGCCGATAGGGCTGCGGTCCGTTGGTTCCCCATCCCCAGGTAGAACCCGCGCCCGGTCCCGAAACCATCGGTGACGGTAGCACGGTTCCGTAGGGGTTGGCATTCAACGGCGAGCTACCGTCCCCAGGAGTCTGCGGTGAAGGATCGTAAGGCTCACCTAACTGAGACGACTGAGCAGCGTACGTCGACGGGAACGACGGTTGCGACGGAGAGGAAAATGTGGGAGGCGTGGAATCGACGTCGTAATTCGCGCGGATGACGAGATCGCGATAACGTCGCAGCAGTGACGGTGTCGCCACAGCTTTCGAAGACACGCCGAATCCGCTTTTTGCGCCTCGCAATTCTCGCTGTGATGTTTCACCGCGCCAGGGCAGCCGATCGAGTAGTTCGTCGAAAAGCCCGTACGGTTCGTTGGCAGCAAAGAATAAAGCAGACGAGCCCGTGCTGCTCGAAAAAGAAGCTGCGCGAGGATCAATCAGCAGGTGCGCGCGATTCGGATCACTACCGAAGAGCAAAGCGTTCGAAAACATCGCGCACGCCAACACCACGCAAAGCAGCGATTTGTTCACGGAAATACCTGTGGCAAGATGGGAAATGAGGTGATGAGAACTGGCGTGAGGCAGGAATTGTTCGCCGCTTCTCGGTCAGGTTCCGAATGGAGCGGCGGATTTTGCACAGATTGGAAAATACGTCAACACCAGTTCCAGCCTAAAACTTGAGCCAAAGTTTGGCGACCCACGAAAAATGTGGAAAAAGTCACTCCACGTTTCGTGTGCCTGAAAACTCAAAAATGCCAGGCCTGAATCCTCGTGACCACGAAACTTTTTCGGACCCACCAAAAAACAAAAAAGAAAGCCCGGTCGCTCAACAAGACGAGCGACCGGGCTGCGATGATTCGGGTGCAGAGTTGATCGGGCTTACTTGTGGTAGCCCAGGCTTTTGATGACGTTGTGAAGTTCCTCGTAGGTGATGAACCGGCGACGGTGCAGCAACTTGTATTGGTCGATGGATTCGGCCAACTCTTGAGCGTCTGGATCGGCGAACGTATGTGCGTCACGGAATTGTCGCCGCTCGGGACCGCCTGCGGGACGACCATCGTCAGCGACTCGACGATCCGCAAACGCGATGGGCTTCTGCTCAAGTAATTGTTGCATTAGCATGCTCCTGGACTGTTCGACCGAAAAATTCTAGTTCGCGCGGGATGGTCGAGCAAATCGGGCTCGCGCGTGGCGTCGTGAATCATGCTTCTGGGCCGTCGGTGGCTGTGGAATTCCGTGGAATCCCTCCAACTGGCGCGTCCGGCACAACAGGAACACGCTCCGCAGGATAGTCTGTGCAGGCATCGCTGATCGGCATCGTTCCGCCGGCCGATCACCCCAGCGATCCACGTGACAGCCTCTCCATTCGGCGGTCTCTTTCTGGATCGGTTGCTGGCGAGCATGAAAATCACAATTCTCGGCAGCGGCGGAATGGCAACGGCTTGTGCGATTGTGCTCGCCGAGCACGCGGGACATGTCCTGACGATTTGGGCACGCAATCCCGATTACGCCCGCGACATGATGTTGACCCGTGAGAACCGCAGGCTGCTGCCCGGCGTGCAGATTCCGAACTCGATCGAGATCACCGCCGACATCGCCGCCGCCTCGGGAACCGACGTGTTGGTCGCGGCCATCCCCACGGCATTCCTGCGTGCGGCACTCACCAGCATCTCCGACAAACTTCCGGCCAGCGTTCCCGTGATCAGTGTGATTAAAGGGCTTGAGGTCGACACCTTCGCAAGACCGACACAGATCATCACCAGCGTGCTCGGCTCACGACCGGTCGCCGCGCTGGGCGGTCCCTGTCACGCCGAGGAAGCTGCTCGTCGAATGCCGTCCAGCGTGGTCATCGCCAGCCAGGATGCGGCATTCGCCAGTCAAGCTCAAACGCTGTTCGCAACCGATCGGTTTCGAGTCTACACCAATCGCGACTTGGCCGGCGTCGAGTTGGCCGGGGCATTGAAAAACGTCATCGCGATCGCCGCCGGCATCTGTGACGGCTTGGGCTACGGAGACAACGCCAAGTCCGCGTTGATCACACGCGGCCTCGCCGAGATGACTCGTTTCGGCACTGCGATGGGAGCCGATCAAAAAACTTTCGTTGGACTTGCCGGCATGGGAGACTTGATCACGACCTGCGTCAGTCCCTTCGGCCGCAATCGCAAAGTTGGCGAACGGCTCGGCAAAGGCGAAAAACTCGCCGACATCGTCGCCAGCATGACCGCGGTCGCCGAAGGAGTGACGACCGCTCGCAGCATTCACGACCTTGCCGCCAAGTGCGGCATCGACATGCCGATCACACGCGAAGTCTTTGCCGTTCTGTTCGAAGGCAAGTCCCCGGTCGCGGCCACGGACTCGCTGATGCAACGCCCGCCACGCGGCGAATGACTAAGTAGACCCGCAAAGGAAAGTCAGCAGGCTAGCGGGGGGCGTCAGCCCCCCGGTCCCTATGAAGTCGCGTGAAAGCCGACGAACCGGGGGGCTGACGCCCCCCGCTAGCCTGCACATTTATTTCTGCGGGTCTACTTACGACCCGGGAACACCGAGATGGAGAGACGCAGAGATGAAACGCGACGGAGACAAGGGCGTTGAACTCTCCATCTCCGCGTCTCTTCAATCCGTTGTGCAGCGTGATTACGACCGCTTTGCCGAACAAGGATTGCCGCCGTCACTCGAAGGTTACTTGCTCGACGAATACGGCCTCGATGTGTCGGCGGAGTACGCTGGGTTCCCGCTGAAGAACCCGTGGGGCAAGGCGTCGGGGCAACTGTCGATGACCGCTCGGCAGGTCGAAGAGGACGTCGTGGCGGGGCTGGGCTTTGTGGTGCTCAAGACGGTCATCGCCCAAGATCAATCCGGCGAGCAATCGATGGCCGCGTGGGCGATTCCCGAAACTCGCATGGTGGCCGAACGGATCGTCGGGCAATCGGGCGAGCCGGGCTGGACTATCACCTGGAAGGGTCGCGGCTGGTGGCAATCGTTCGAGACGTACTTGCAACTTATCCGCGACGCCCGCCGATTGGCCGCTGGCACTCACACGCTGATCGTGCCGTCGTGCAAGTATCACCTGCCGTCGCCTGCTGAGCCGGACTGGCGCGCCGCTGAGTACGACTACACGACACGGAACATACTCGAAGCGTGGCAGTTCGTAGTTCCGCCGTTAGGCGACGACCAGAATCCGCCTAAAGGCGGGACTACGAACTTGATGCCGCTCGAAAAGGATTTTAGTCCGACGCTGGCCGGCAGTGATCGCGCGGCCACTCAGTCTAAAATCATCGAATGGTTGCGAGTCGTTCCCCGCCTCGTTCGTGATTCGGCCGATGGCAGCGGTCTCGGCGAAGTCCGCATCGGGCTGAAGATGTTCAACGCGCTGTTTGATGACGACTTTCAGCTCGAAATGCTCAAAGCCATTCACGAGGCCGCCGCGGATCGACCGGATTTCTTTGTCTATGCCAATCGACTATTCGACCCGCAGCGCGAGTTCGATGGCCACCGCGGAGTGGCGTTTGGCGGACCGGACTTGAGCGATCGAAATCTGCGAGTGCTCGACCGCTTCCGCGTAGCGAGGAAGCGTGGAGAAGTCGCCGGGCTGCCGATCGCGTGGTCGGCGACCGGAAACATCACGACCGGACGCCTGGCCGTCGAGTACGCCCTGCGCGGTGCGACGAGCTTTCAACTGCACACATTCTTTCAGCTTCCCAGCGATCAATACTCGATGAAGACCGGCAACCGCACGCAACGCGCACTGCACGAGTTGTATTTTCATCCGCAGACCGGTTTCATCGTCGGCCTGTTCGACGTGGCTAACCGGTTGGGACTGTCGACGAAACCGTTGCGGTTTGGGGATGTCGCACGTACTTTCGCTCGCTCAAAACGCACACGCTAATACTACAGCGCACGTTCGGCTGTCTTGTCCCCTCTCCCCCCGCTTCGGGGGGAGAGGGATAGGGTGAGGGGGTCTTCGGAGTCGGTGAGCGGCCGATGACAATCTGACGGATTGGCAAACGATTGCGCTGCGATTGGAAGTGTCGGCACCATTCGCCCCCCCACCCTAACCCTCTCCCCCCAAGCGGGGGAGAGGGGACCGGAATGCATAATGTCCGCTGTAGTACTAAAGCATGTGCTACTTCAGCGTCGCCAGCAGCGTCGTGGCTTCCTTGGCGCGCGCGTGGTTCGGGAAACGCTTCGTCACGGTTTCGAGTGACTCCCGGGCCTTCGCGGTGTCTTTCAATTCGATGAAACACTTCGCGGCCTCGAAGTGGGCCTGGCATTGCCACTCCTCATACGGATAGCCAAAAGCGGCTTCGAGGAAGTGTTCGGTCGCCTCGGCGTAGTTCTTTGCGGCGAGCGAACACTGGCCCATCATGAACCGCGCTTTCGCGGCGGTCTCGCTGCGAGTCTCCTTCGTGACTTGCAGGTACGTGGCCTTGGCGGGGTCGAATTGGCTTTGGCTTTGCTGAGCGAAGCCCAAGCCGAAGCGGGCCTCGTGGATTTGCTCGAACTTCGGAAAAGCCGGCAGCAACACGGCGAAGTGTTGTTGAGCTTGCGGCCACTGTTTGAGCTGTGTCGCGCAGTCGCCGCTGCGATACAGGGCCTTGGCATGGAAGCGTTCGTGCTTCGCGGTGATGACCGCCGCGTAAAAAGGCAACGCCTCGGCGAACTTGTTTTGGCGGTATTGGCATTCACCGGCGAGGAAGTTCGCATCGCCGGCGAGCGGACCGGCCGCGAACTCTTTGAGTTGACTCGTGAATGTCGCCAGTGCAGCGGCGTACTGCTTCTGTTCGTGCTGCACCCAGCCGAGTTTATAGTGCATGCGTTCGCGCAATTCCGGAACTTTCGCGGCGGCTAAACCGCTGATGAAAGCTTGCGTCGCTTCGGGAAATTGTTTTTTCGATTCGTGAAACTCGCCGACGCGGAACCACGCTTCGGTGGCGAGTGGGCTGTTCGGCAACTTCGTCGCCAGCGTTCGTAACGTATCGGCCGCCTCTTTCTCGCGCTTCTGCTCCAGATGCGCGAAAGCGATTTCGTAGTGGCATTTGTCGGCGTCGGCGTAGTCGGGCTTCGCCGTCAGCAACTGCGTAAACGTCGCGATCGCTGGGTCAAATTGCTTGAGCCCGGCTTGGCAGAGAGCCGTCGCGAATTGGGCATCGAGTGCGTCTTTTTCGCTCGCCTTCTTCGTGGCCAGGAAGGCCGCGAAGTCTTTGACCGCCGGATCGAACTGTTTGAGTCGCTGCTGGCAAAGCCCACGCAAGTACAACGCCTGTGGGATCAGTTCTGATTGCGGCTTCTCAGTGATGAGCTTGGTGAGATGGGGCAGGGCGTTCGCGAAATCAGGTTTCTCGAACAACGCAGCGGCCGAGCCGTACATGGCGGCCGGAATGAGGTCGCTCATTGGGAAGCCGGTGACGACTTGCTGGTAAAACGCGACGGCCGTGTCCGGCTTCTTCAAGCCGCGATCAATCTCGCCGAGTTGAAATAAAGCTCGATCGCGGAGTTTGCTCTGCGCGAATTGCTGATTCAGTTTTGCCAGTTCCGTCGCCGCGTTGGCCGGATCGTTGGCGGCTCGCAAACTGACGCCGAGTGCCAACAAGACTTCGTCGGTGCGGTCCCAATCGGGCTTCGCTTGCAGAGCGGCTCGAAACGCGGTGACCGCTTCGGCGTGGCGCTTGGCTTCGCCTTGAGCACGTCCCGAAAGAAAACGAGCTTCAGCCAGAAGAGCGGGATCTTTTAAGGTGCCGATGATCGGAGTCAGATAGCCGAGACATTCCTCAAACTTCGTGGGCTGATTCGTGGCGACTCCGGCTGAGTACAAACTGAGACCGATGCGCACCTGAGCTTGTGCGGCGTGCGGATTCGTCGGGAACTCGGCGACGAGTCGCCGATACAACGGCTCGGCCTTCGCGAAGTTCGCGTCGGGAGCCAACAAAAATCCTTCCGCGCCGATAAAGACCACTTCCGGCACGAGCGGGTGCTTGGCCCAGGCGGCGTTCGCGAGGAACGCCTCGGCGTTTGCTTGAGCGTTCACAAAGTCGGATGTCTGCAACGCGGCGAGGGCGGCTCGGTACTTGGCTTCCGGCGCGAGTTCGTGAGTGGCGTGGGTCGTCGCGAAGGTCGCGTACAACGGGACCGTTTCCTTGCGGCGCTCGGGCTGTTCGTAGATCGAGTCGATGCGGACCAGTTGCAGGTGCGGCACGAATTCGCTTTGCGGGTTCGCGGCGAGCACCGGGTCGACGGTTGCGATCACTTGCGCGGGTTGCTTGAGCGCGATCAAAGTCCGTCCGAGCCAATAGGCCGCTTCCGGCACCGTCGGCAGTTTTTGAGTGATGACGGCGGTGAGGACCGTTTGCGCCTGTGGAAACTGAGTGGCTCGAAAGCGACTCTTTCCGGCGGCAGCCAGCGCGGCTCCGATCTGTTCGCTTTTCGGAAACTTCGTCGGCAACGATTCGAACACGGTCGCCGCTTCGGGGAACTTGTTCTGTTCGAAGATCGCCTGACCCTGTCGCAAGAGTGCCACATCGGCGAGCGGGAAGTCGGCCACCGCCGCCGCCTGCGTGAAGTGCGGCTCGGCCTCGGCGAACTTCTTCTGCGCGACGAGCGACACGCCGAGACGCAGTTTCGTCTCCGGCACGAGCAGGCTGTTCGGGAATTTCTGAAGCATCGTCGTGAAGGACGTGGCCGCTTCGACATGTTGTTCGAGATCGGCCTGAGCGGTCCCGAGTCCGTAATAGGCATCGGGCAGAATCAGCGCGGCGGGATACGTGGCGATCAGCTTTTGGTATGTCGCGACGGCGGTCGGCTTGTCGGCGGCGAGGTACAAGCTCTCGGCCTGGTAGTACAAGCCGTCGGCTGCGAGCGGACTCTGTGGAAACTTGACGGCGACGATCCCGAATTCGGCGGAGGCCGCGGTGAAGTCTTTCGGCAACTTCGTCCCTTGAGCGGTCTGAAACAGCGTGAGGCCGAGATTAAACTGTGCTCCGTCGAGATGCTTGAACTGCGGGAAGGTGGCCAGGATGTGCCGAAACGTCGCCGCGGCCTCGGGCAACTTCTTGTCGGACAATTGGCAGACACCGAGTTGGTAGTGGACGTTCGGGACGCGAGTGTCCTGCGGAAACGCTTTGAGGAACTCCGCCCACCGTTGGGCGGCTTGAGGGAACAGTTTTTTCTGCTGAAAGCCGTAGGCCACAGCGTACTGGCGAGTCGCTTCGGGATTGGGATCGTCAGCGGCGGACGAACGAGATGCCAAAAGACCGATCGCGAGCAGCCAGCAGAACAAAATGACGAATCGCTGTCGGAAGGATTGCCGATGAGCCGCCTGGACTACGGTCTGCCGAAAAAAACTCGGTGACGATGACATGAAAACCTCCGCCTGTGTCGTCGAAGCAAGGCCGATCCTACGTCGGCTGGTGGGCGGGCATCATATCAACACGGCCTGTTGCATCGAGCCGGTGGGCACACTTCCCAAAAAAAAGGTAGTGGATCAGCTTGGGTGGCACGCCCTGAGTCATCGAAGGGCGTGGAATCGTCCTTGCGAGTATCCACGCCCTTAGCAGGGCGTGCCACCCGGGACTTCTTCAAATTGACCTCTACCAAAAAAA
>CAYSHJ010000110.1:0-5753 GCA_964430385.1 uncultured Planctomycetaceae bacterium | reverse complement strand
CATGCTTTGCTTGGGAAAGAGCCAACTCGCAAGGCTCGTCTTGACGCAATCTGGACGGTGTGCCACAACACGCTGCCCTTCCATGACCATGTTCCTTCCGGCTCAGCAAAGGAGTGCGACTGCCGTGAAAAAGCTGCTGATTTCCTTCGCCGTGATGGCCAGCTTGGCCAGTTTTCTCGTCACCGCCTTTGGCCAAAACCAGCCCACGAGCGGCTCGAAACCGAAACCGGCCGGCGCCGCCACCGCGCCGTCTGCCGATCCGCCGCACAAAATCGGCCTGATCGACATGGGCCGGGTTTTTAAGGAATACAAGAAGTTCGACGCGCTGCGCGAAGATTGGAAGGCGGAGCTGCAAACCAATGAAGACAGCGCCAAAAAACTGGCAGGCGATGTTCAGAAAGTCATGGAGGAGATGAAGACGTACAAAGCCGGCAGCCCGGAGTTCATCGCGGCCGAAAAGAAGCAAGCGCAGTTGGCAGCCAATTTCGAGTTGTTTCGCAAGAACTCGCAGCGCGAGTTGATGCGCAAGGAAGCCGATATCTACAAGACCGTCTATCTGGAAGCGATGACGGTTGTCGAACGATTTGCCGAGCACTTCGGCTACACACTGGTCATGCGATTCAACTCGGAGAACATCGAGGGCGAGGATTTGCAGAAGCTGCAAATCGGCCTGAACCGGGTCATCGTCTATCATCGCGATGACGACGATCTCACCGATCCCGTGATCACGCATCTGAACAAGCAGTACGACAAGAGTCTCAACTCTGCAGCTCCCAAGGGCGGCACGGCTCCTCGCGAGGCTCGAAAGCCCGGTGACGGGAACAAATAGCTGCGTCGGCAGGTTGTCCAGCTTGCTCCGACTCGGCCGAAAAAGCCGGCCGACTGGAGAGTCCTTGAGCATGTCTTTTCGTCCGCAACGAACACTTCGGCAGTCGGTGGAAACCACGGGCGTCGGCTTCTTCACCGGAGCCGACGTCACGCTGCGGTTTCATCCAGCAGGGGCCAATCAAGGGATCGCGTTTCAACGAATCGATTGTCCCGGCTCGCCGCCGATTCCCGCGCGGATCAACTTCCTGGTTCCAAAACACCGCCGCACGGCGATCGCTCGCGACGGCGTCTCGGTCGAGTTGATCGAGCATGTCATGGCCGCGCTCGCGGGTCTGCAGATTGACAATTGTTTGATCGAACTGAATGGTCCCGAAGTGCCCGGCTTCGACGGCTCATGCCGCGATGTTTGCCAATTGTTGCAAACGGCCGGTATCGTCGTGCAAGATCAGTCGCGCGAAACCCTCGTGCTGCGAATGCCCATTCAAGTCAGTTCCAGCGAGGACGACAGCGAAATCGTTGCTCGTCCGATGAAACGCGACGTCCTCGCGATCACGTATCAGCTCGATTATGGAGAACGCTCTCCGATCGCGCCGCAAACATTAACGGTCGAAATCACACCCGAGACGTTCGTCCGCGACATCGCCTTCGCGCGAACATTCGTGTTGGAGTCCGAAGTCGCAGCTCTCAAAGCCGCCGGTTACGGACAACACGTAACGCCGCAAGAACTGCTCGTCTTCGGCCCGAACGGCATCATCGGCAACGAACTCCGCACTCCCGACGAATGCGTGCGGCACAAAATCCTCGATTGCCTGGGGGACTTCGCCCTCATCGGCTGCGACCTGCACGGATACGTCAACGCGTACCGGTCGGGGCACCGACAGAATCACGAGGTCGTGCGGCGGATTTTGTTGACGCACGGCAATTCTCATTCGGTCCACCTGGAAGCAGTTTGAGTTTGAGCGGGTGGGCCATGCCCACCCGTTCCACGACAGGGACGTCACCACATGGCCAACACGATTCATCCTCTGGCGTGCGTCGATCAGCGAGCCGTGCTGGGCGACAACAATGTGATTGGCCCAT
The DNA here is from genome assembly GCA_964430385.1 of uncultured Planctomycetaceae bacterium. GTDB lineage: Bacteria > Planctomycetota > Planctomycetia > Planctomycetales > Planctomycetaceae > CAYSHJ01. The sequence continues at coordinate 3,845 of CAYSHJ010000110.1, read as the reverse complement.
TTTGTGTGATCGGCCCGCACGTGACGCTGGGTGACGGCAATCAGCTCGACAGCAACGTCACGCTCGTTGGCCACACGACGATCGGTAAGCAGAATCGCTTCTTCCCCAACTGCGTGATCGGTGGCGAACCGCAAGACCTCAGCTATCAAGAATCCGACACGTGGCTCGCGATCGGCGATGACAACGTGTTCCGCGAAGGAGTCACCGTCAACCGTGGAGCGGAGAAAGAGGATCACGGCACTCGCATCGGCAACCGCAACCTGCTGATGTCAAACAGTCATGTCGCTCACAATTGTAACCTCGCAAACAACACGATCCTGGTGAATGGCGTTTTGCTGGGTGGGCATGTTCACATTCAGGACCGAGCGATCATCTCGGGCAACACGGCCGTACAGCACTTTTCGACGATCGGCACACTGGCGTTCGTCGGCGGTTGCAGTCGCGTGACCTGCGACATCCCACCGTACATGCTCGCCAGCGGCAACGAGAAGCTGGAAATTCGCACGATCAACATCGTCGGACTGCGTCGCGCCGGCATTTCTGAATCCGCGATCAAGGTCATTAAACGGACTCACCGGTTGATCTTCCGTGAACACAAACAGGTCGAAGAAATACGCGACATCTTCCAGGAAGAATTAGACGGGATCATTCCGATTGAACTCAGTACCCTGCTGCATGCGCTTGAACTGCAACAAGCCGGAAAAGTCGGGCGTGCTCGCGAGGTCTTCCGCAACACGGCGGGACAGAAGGACGAGCAAGTACAACGGAGAGCCGCATGACCCGGTTACGAGTGGCTGTGATCGGAGTTGGAGCGCTCGGACGACATCACGCCCGTATCCTGTCACAGCTTCCGGATGTTGAACTTGTCGGCGTCGCGGATCCGAACTCGGAGTCTGGTCGGACCGTGGCCGAGTCCGCCGGAACGAAGTGGTTTTCTGACCATCGAAGTCTGTTGGACGCCGTCGAGGCCGTGACGATCGCGGTACCAACGTGCTTCCACCTCCGAGTCGCTGCCGATTTTCTGCAATGCGGCATTCCGACGCTCGTCGAGAAACCGCTGGCGGCCGATCTGTGCGAAGCGGTGCAACTCGTCAAATTAGCGGAGCAGTCCGGAGCAACCCTGCAAGTCGGGCATGTCGAACGCTTCAACCCGGCATTCCAAACGGCCGCGCGGCTGTGCGACCAACCGAAATACATCCGCTGCGAACGACTGAGCCCGTTCAGTTTTCGATCGACCGACATCGGTGTCGTTCATGACTTGATGATCCACGACCTCGACTTAGTCCTGTCCCTGGTCGGTTCGCCGGTGGCGCGCGTCGAGGCCTTCGGATTCGCACTGATGGGAGACCATGAAGACGCGGTCCAGGCGCGACTGACCTTTGAAAACGGTTGCGTCGCCGACTTGTCTGCCAGTCGCCTCCATCCGACAGCCCGCCGGGACGCGACGATTTGGACGACTGGAAGTTGTTTGAGCATCGATTTCGCCTCGCGCGAGGTGACGGCTTACGCACCATCGCCTCGCCTCCTGTTCGGCATGTCGCCGGTTGAAACCGCACGTCAGCCGGGAGCCGATCTGGCGCGGTTGCGACAGGACGTTTTTGGCTCGATGATCGAGGTCCGCAAAGCACCGGTTCCGACGCAAGACCCTCTGACGATGGAGCTTCAAGAGTTTTTGGCCTGTGTCCGAAGCGGCTCGACACCCACCGTGACCGGAGCAATCGCATTGGAAGCCCTCCAGGTTGCGGACCGAGTCTTACAATCCGTCGCCGCTCAGCGGACATCTCGCGGCAAAATTCACCTCGTGCCGCCAAATCTGTCAGACGTCATAATCCCTCAAGCAGCCTAACCCGCTCTGAGACCAGAGAGTTAGAGCACCTGAACAGCCCGTTAAAACCAACCCCAGCGATACGTTTTGTGATGTTCACTTAAACCCAGCCAACGACGCACCTTGATTACGGGATGTGATCGGGTGATAATCCTTCGCTTTTTAACAGGCCGCCGCAATTGGCCGGATCGAGTTTCGGCTCGACGTGGCTCACGGAAGAAGTTGCTTCAGGAGATAGTCAAGCGATCGTGGATCGAGGCTCCTGCGGCAACTCATGGGGAAAGCTGCGATGGGTAAAAGTCGATGCTGAAAAAGAACGAGCTCGCCGAATTCAAAACGCTGTTGATGATCCTTCAGTCCCGTCTTCGAGGAGATGTCCAGCACTTGGCTGACAGTGCTCTCAACCGTGCTGACGGTGACAACGGCTCGAAGAGCCCAACGCACATCGCCGAGTTGGGCACTGACAACTACGAACAGGATTTCTCCTTACGGTTCGTTGAGAACGAACAGGAAACTCTGGAAGAAATCGCTGCGGCTATAAAGAAAATCGATCAAGGAACTTACGGCCTTTGCGAAAAGTGCCTGGAAGAAGGCAAGCCGCCGGCCAAATCCGTGATCGTCAAAGAGCGGCTGAAGGCCATTCCGTACGCTCGAACTTGTATCCACTGTGCCGAGCGAGCCAAGACCAAGCGCTGGCGTCGATAAGTCGCTTGGCGTACTTGCGAATTCGGGTGAACCATGGACGCACCGCAGCCCGCGCCGGAAACGTCGCGGCCCTTCGCAATGAGCCGCCTCCTGTTCATCGTGCCGCTCACGGCGCTTTGTCTTTGGTGGGATTTGTATTCAAAATCGGCCGTATTTGAGCGGCTCGGCTATCCTGGGCAGACGGACGGGCGGGTTTATCCACTGCTGGGAGGCTGGTCGACGTTCCGACTTGTGACAAGCTTCAACGAAGGAGCCTTGTGGGGCGTTGGCCAGGGGCTGACGTGGCTGTTTTCGCTGCTAAGCGTTGTCGCGGTGGTCGCCATCGGGTACTGGTTAATCGCGATGGCCGGACGAAGCAACTGGCTGACGACCTGCCTGTGTTTGGTGTTGGCCGGAACGCTTGGGAATCTCTACGACCGACTGGGGATTTATGGATACCTCGACCCTGAGACCGGGCAGTCGTATCGAGCCGTACGCGACTTTCTGTTGTTCACGTTTGGCCGCTATCACTGGCCCGTGTTCAACTTTGCCGACGTCTTTCTCGTCACTGGCACGTCCATGCTGGTGGGCTATTCATTTTGGGCCGAACGTTACTTGAAGCAGCAACCGGCAGCGACGATCAGCCAACCGACGGCTCCTCCGACCGCGTGACGGGATGCCGACGGGGAATCATCTACTTTGCGGCAAGAGTGGGTCTCGGAGTTTTTTCGCTAAGTATCCGATCAGTATCAAGAACGTCGCGCGGTCTGTCGAAATTCTAAAAAACTTGGCAAGAGAGTGTTGGACTCACGCGGGTCGAGTCGTAGAATCCTCCACCCTGTGCTTCGTGCTCAGTGCTTGAACCCTCTTGTTCACTCCGGAGGCATCCTGCCGCGAGATGGCTGACTCTTCTGAAAAACCTCCAGCGTCTGGTTGTCGTCTTCAGTCGACTGCATGTCAGCCGAATCACCGGCCGCGAATGCGTGCCGTGTTGTGCCGCGTTTCCGATTGGTTGTGTCGGCCGCAGAGTGTGTCGCTCCGGCGTTTGGATCGTCGTCACGAGCCGCTCAAGGCTCTCTGCCTGAGCCCGACAATCGGCTCATCGAGTTTGCTCACTCTGCTGGTGTCCCGCGCGTCGTATCGCGATTGGCTGGCCACCATCATTCGGACTGGCCGGCTGCTTAAGAAGCAATTCCAGCCGCGCTTCACTCGCCGATGATACCGCTCGCCTGACAGGCGATGTCGATCGTGTCTTGGCGTGCTTTTCAGTACCTCATCTCCCATCGCACCGTGATCGAACATTCATCCTTCGATCCACGACTCAGCCCGCGAGGCG
>CAYSHJ010000109.1:0-3196 GCA_964430385.1 uncultured Planctomycetaceae bacterium | reverse complement strand
TGGAGGCGATGTCGGCTCCGGCGAGCGCGTGAAGTCCGTCCAAAAGCACACGTCCGTGGTCGCTGGCAGCCAGATCGCAGCCGTAGATCAAGATGTCGGCATCGCTCGTCAGCGCGTCGTGCCATTGGGCGATCGATCCGGCGTGGGTGTCCAGATTTCCCGGATGCAGCCAGGTCGCGCCGAGCTTCACGGCACCGTCGGTCCCGTGGCTGATGATGTGAACCGCGTCTAAGTGGTCGTGTGTGGCGAGAGCTTCGGAAATCTGTGCGATGCCATCGCGATCGGGTGACAGCACGATGACTTCAATTTGCCGAGACGGATCGTCGAGTGCGCCGAGCGATTCGAGCAGTTGTTGGCTGTGCTCGATGTTGGCATCCACGAAGACGAGTTCGTGCGTGTGATGCGAAACCGTCGAGTCAGCGGGTGCATGTGACAACAACGTGGCGTCGTGCTGGTCCGTCAGGCTGGAATCGACGGACGCCAAAATCGCCGCGAGAGTACTCTGATCACTCTCATCGCTGGAGGCATCGTGAATGGCCAGGCCCACATCGACCGTCTGTGCCGTCGCTCCAAAACCATCTTGAGCGGCGCTCATTAACGCCGCATCAGGGATTTGGTCCGGGAGCAACATCGCGCCGTCGGCTGGAGCCACGCTGTAAAGGACTCGCTCTTCCAGCTCGGTCAACTGCAGGATCCGTCGCCGGGGTGGTTTGAGGGGCGGCGGAGTTCGTGTTCGTCGAGTCAGTGATGAGAGCCAATCGTGGAAAATCATGGAAGCATCGCCGGCGAAGGAATTCTGTGGGACAAAGGGCTTGTGAATGTTCGGTGACAATTGAAAACATGGCAGATGCCCTGCGACGACGACGACGGCGAGCGAAACTCTCCACGTGGAAAAGTGACTTTTGCGGAAGCTGCTCTGGTTTCACCAGAGCGTCTGCTCTTTTGCGTCGTGCTGGTCGTGCCGACTGTGCCGGCCATTCGCCGTGGACCAAAGCCTTTTAGCCCGGATCATGCACCAACCCACTTGGTGCAGCGTCACTCCCGTTTCGGCGGCTTGCCGAGTGAACTCTTCCAGCGTCCGTACCAACTCCGCAATCGTTTTCGCCTTGCCAACTTCAAACGTTTCCGAAACCATCATGTCACTGCCTCCTTGAAGCGTGAGCGGAATCGACTCTCAATCACGATTTCCCATCCTGCCAGGAGCGCCGCTTCTTGTGACTTCCACTCAATAACGGGACCGGATGGTCGATTCACCCTCTCTGCAAGTGTTCTTTGAAGACAATCACTGCCTGGCGGTGATGAAGCCAGCGGGAGTGTTAACGATGGGGGACTGCACCGGGGACGTGTCGATGGTCGAGTTGGCTCGCGAGTACCTGCGACAGAAATACCAAAAACCTGGCAACGTCTTCGTGGGTGTCGTGCATCGTCTGGATCGGCCGGTGTCGGGGGTGTTGTTATTAGCTCGGACGAGCAAAGCTGCGGCGCGGTTGTCGGAGCAGTTTCGGAAGCACTCGGTTCGCAAGGTTTATCAAGCCGTCGTTGAAGGTCGTCCACCTCAGCGGCAGGGCGAGTTTGTTGACTGGTTGTCGAAAGAGTCGGCATCGAACACGAGTCGCGTCATGGTGGACAGGACACAGGAGCCAGGGATCAGCGGTCAGCGGTCAGAGGTCAGCGGTCAGCGGTCAGAGGTCAGCAGTCAGAGGTCAGAGGTCAGCAGTCAGAGGTCAGAGGTCAGGAGACAGAGGTCAGAGGTCAGGAGACAGGGGACAGAAGGCTCGGGGCACGGGGCGACAGAGGGCAAACAGGCTCGGCTGACGTATCGCTGTCTGCGGACGGGGCCGGGTGTCAGTTTGCTGGAGATCACCTTGAAAACGGGCCGCAGTCATCAGATTCGCGTGCAGTGTGCCTCGCGCGGGATGCCGATTTGTGGCGATGTGAAGTATGGCTCGAAGACGCGCTTGGACGGCTGGCTGGCCTTGCATGCCGCCGCATTGATCTTCGATCATCCGACGCGGGGCGAGGCGATCACCGTGGCGGCTCCGACTCCGTCGTCCTGGAAACAGTTTCGCTGGAAGCCGTGTGCCGATCGCTCTTGAGTCCGGCGAGGAGCAGCTACAATCGCGGTATCATTGAGTTGCCTCGTACGTCAAATTGAATGGCCGTCCATGATCCCAGCGTTGCCAAACCGATTGCGAGCGATCTTCGTGGTGGTCGTTCTGGGAATCGTTTGGCCGTGGATCGGCGGCTGTAAACGTTCGTCAGCGACGCCGGTTCCCGGTGCGGCTCCGCCGTCGAATCTCGTGACGTCGATCTCGTCGCCAGACGACGAAGCGCTGATGCGGAAGTTATGCACACAATGTCATCTGTTCGCGGAGCCAGACGTGCTTCCGAAGAGCGAATGGGACTCCGCGATCATTCGCATGGTGTCGTTGCCGGGATACGGTCGAACGATTCCCAAACGGATCTTACCCAAGGCGATTGAAGACTGGTTTCGGAAGCGAGCTCCTGAAACCTTGTCGCTGGCCGACCGAGCCAGCCTGCCGATCGAAGCGCCACCGCGTCAAATGAAATCACTGCAGGCGCCCAGGTCGAAGGGCTCGCCGTTTGTATCGCAATGCCAGTTTGTCATCTGGCCCGAAACGGGCGAGCGAAAACTGCTGGCGTGCGACATGCGGAATGGCTGGCTCATGGAAGCGAAGTTAACTGAGGAGCCGCTCGAACTCCGCGTATTCTGCGATCAAGTGCCGCATCCGGCGCGGATGCAGGTCGTGGACTTGGATGCCGATGGAAGCTCGGAGTTCGTGGTGGCGAACCTCGGTTCGTTTCCGGCGATGGATCACAATTTGGGGACTGTCGATTGGCTGCGTCCCACGGAGTCGGGTTGGGAACGTGTCATCTTGGCGGAGAACTTAGGCCGAGTGGCTGATGTCAAAGCGTTCGATTTCGATGGCGATGGAGATCTCGACTTGGCCGTGGCCGAGTTTGGTTGGCGGCTGACGGGGCACGTGGTCCTGTTGGAGAACACGACGCCAAAATCTGGTCGAGCGCGCGTGCCGAAGTTTGAAAAACGAATTCTCGACGAGCGACACGGGGCTGAGCAGGTCGAGATCACGGACATCGACGGCAACGGTCTCTTGGACATGATCGTGCTGTTGGCTCAAGAGCACGAAATGCTCGTGGCGTATTTGAACCTCGG
>CAYSHJ010000108.1:0-2124 GCA_964430385.1 uncultured Planctomycetaceae bacterium | reverse complement strand
CCACCGCTCCCGTCGGAGCATCATTGGTATTGGTGACATTGAGCGTGAACGCCGACGCCACCGACGCTCCCGCGAGGTCCGTCGCGGTAACTTTGAGCGCAAGCGCACCGACGTCCCCGTTGGCTGGCGTTCCCGACGTATTGCCTCACCGAAGAATGTTCCCGGCACGTCATCCCGCGGTAAGTGGCTTCGTTGTTTGTCAAGTGTGTCTCGGCTCTAGCCTCAACGGGCCGGGGCGCGGAGACATCAACGCTCGCAGCGCACCGGCCCGTTGCCTTCGCCTGCACGCTCGGGGTGGCCGAACACCAGCGCGTGCGCGATCTCCCCGCGCCATACCTTCAGGCGCCTTTGCAATGTGCGAAGCAACGCCTCCGGATAATCCGGTTGGGACGTTTTGAGGCGTGCAAGGAGCTCACGTGCAGTCTGAGACGGATTGGCGTTGAAGCATGCTCGAAGTTCTTCCGTCACGGAGGCAAATGGGTCTGGCCGACGGCGGGCTCGTTTCGCTTTTGGCTTCGCCCGTGACGTTGGTCGAACTTCGCCGCTTTGCCAAGCCGTCGCGAGGTTTGCGACGAACGTCTCTATCGGTACGATCCCTGCCGTCACTGGTGGCGGCAGGGACGAACGTGCGCTGTCGAAGGCGTCGGCCAGTGTCACGAGTGATTGCTGTTCTCGACGGATATCAGCCAACAGACGGACCGGATCAAGATCGGCACGGAGAGCCAACGCGCGATCCCGCACGTCTTGGCCGATGCGTGCGTCGGCAAGGAGGCGGTCACACGGTGTCATTGGTTTGTGATAGCGCTTCGTCACGCGCGCGCCGTCGCGTGTTTTCCCGGCGAGTTTGAACGAGGCTTGGAACACGTTCACAAATAGGCGCGCACGCTCGTGGAGCGTGGCCAGTTGTTTCGCTGCGGCGATGCCCTCATAGCGGCGGTAGCCGACCATGCGCCGTACAATTTCGCCGTTCTTCTGCTCCACATGTGCTTGGTCGTTTTTGCGGTAAGGCCGACAGCGCGTCAGCTCGATCTTCTCCGCCCGGCAGTAGTCGCGGACGGTCTCGTTCATGAAGACGCTATCATTGTCGACGTCGAACCCGAGCAAGGGGAATGGCAGGCGCCGGCGGATTTGCCCCAGCACTTCGACAACGAGATGCTGCTCGCGCACCAACACGGGCGCAAAATCGGTCCAGCCCGTCGCGATGTCCGTCAGCACAAGTGTCTGCACAAACGAGCCACTGGCGACCGGGCCTGAATGCGAGACCAGATCGGCCTCAATGAAGCCCGGCACAGGATCATTCCAGTCGGAGAATGTCCGAACCGGAATAGAACGGCGGATCGTCGTGGCCGCACCCGATTGCCGTCGGCGACGGCCGCATTGCTCGCGCTGCGGTGCAAGCACTCGATCAATGGTCGCGGCACTCATCTTCATCAGCAATTCGCTCAACTCGGGCGCAAGCGCCAGATGGCCATGGTGCTGCATCGCGGGCAAAAGCGTTGGAATGATCGCCTTCAGGCGCTTGCCACAAACTCGATCCGATGCTTCCCAAATCACAACCAACACCTCGCGAGCGGCGATGTCGTAAATCCGACGCGACGGCCGCGGAGCTGAGCGTTTGTCCGACGGACCAGTACGCAGAAGGCGCATCGCATGCTTGCGATGATATCCAGTTGTCATCGAAAATTCTTCGAGGATGCGGGACTTCTCTGCTCGCGAACTGCCTCGATACCGTTTGCCGACCGTCTCCAGAAGCTCCTCGCGCGTCGCCATGCTCACCCGCCTCATACTCGGCCCCCGCTTCCTCCCGCCGCCGGGAGCATTTCAAGCGAGGCAACGACCTATGATTCGGGAACATTTCTGGCGCGGCAATGCGCCTCTCATCTTGATTGTCGCGCGGCTGGCGCACGAGCGTCAGATGACGGCCCATGTCAGGCTGGTCGAGCGTGGTCTTGAAGAAGAACCGCAGCGCCGCGACCGTACCGTTCATCGTCGGCGGCTGCACGCCAGCCTGGCTCTGATGGACTTGATACCGGCGCAGGTCCTCCGGCGTAGCAGTGTCGGGCGAGCGGCCGAGGAACAGTGAGAAGTTCTGAACGTGCCGAATGTAATCGCTTTGTGTCTTCT
>CAYSHJ010000107.1:0-4128 GCA_964430385.1 uncultured Planctomycetaceae bacterium | reverse complement strand
TTGAGTCAAGTTTTCGGAACACTAATCGACACTGATCTTCACTAATCAAACCACAGTCCTCGTGCCATTAGCGTTGATCAGCGCCGATTAGTGTTCCAAAGTTTGTTTTTACGTTGGTCTGAGGCGCAGCCTCGCTGGAGTTTTGGGTATTCGCTTGTGGTGGCCGCCCTTGCCCTGACAACCGTGTTTCATCCGTGGCTAAAAAACCTTCGTGCCACGCACAGATTTCAAACGATTGCAAAACCAGGGATTCTCGTCAGCAGCGGGAGTCTCTTTTTGTTGCCCGATCGATTTTTGGCGTCACTGTTTGGGCTCCATAAACTCGCATTGACCCAATTCATAAGATCAAGCAAACATCCAGTGGGCTGCAATTTACTTCCCGTGGGTGAGGTGGGTGATGTCGTTGTTGGTCAAGGTGTTGTTTGCGGCAAAGGCGAAGAGCACGCACCACAAAATGGCGCTGGATGCGTTGCCGCGGCTGACTTGCCGCGATGCGGCGTCATGGCAAAAGGTGTTTCTGCGATATCACGATCCCTACTTGGTCGGCGCGAAGGCTCCCGACGATCGGTTCAAGGATTTCAAGAATCATGTGCTGCACGTCAAAGACGGCTTTTGGGGTGGAGCACCCGCGACCGCGCTGCAGTGGTTCGGCAAGACGGTCACGGCGTTGCGAGATCAAAACTGGGGCGATGCCGCGTTCTGTGCCGGCGTGCTGAGTCATTATGTCACCGATCCGATCATGCCGCTGCATACCGGACAATCCGAAGCGGAAGGCCCCGTGCATCGGCCCGTCGAATGGAGTATCACCAAGTCGTATCAAACGCTGCACGACATTTTGGTCGAAGAGCTTGGCGGTTATCCGCGCGTGACCGTGTCCGACTCGGCCGACTGGCTGGGTGACACACTGCGAGCCGCGGCCATCGTGGCTCACGGCAGCTATGAATCGTTGATTGATCGCTACAACCTGAGTCTCGGCGTCGATGATCCGCCGACGGGATTGGATCGTGAGCTGCAAGAGCGGATCGCTCGGCTGATCGGGCTGGCGACGGAATTATTCGCGCAGGTGTTGTCGCGGGCGATCGAAGAATCGCATCAACTCGCACCGCCGGTCGATCTGACGCTCGACACGCTGTTCGCTTCGCTAAACATGCCGATCAATTGGATCACGAAAAAAATCAGCGACGTCAAAGATCGCATGCAGGTTGAAGCAATGTACCGCGAATTCCAGCGAACCGGCAAAGTCATCGAACGTCTCGCGGAGGACGACCAGCGCGTACGCGAACTGCATGCGTCGGAAGTGCTCGGTGTCTCGACGAATACGCTTGACCCCCAGCCGATCCGCCGCATCGGCGCGTTGCACGGAGTACCTGCTATTCGTCCAGAATCCGCGACGCAAATCGCAACTGCCCCACTCATCCGAAATCCACAGCCTGTTACGCCGAAACCATCGCCGGTTTTGCAGGCATCCGCGTCATCGGCACCAAGCGTTACTACCGATCCGTCGCGAACACAGATCGTTCCGCAGACTCCGCCGCGCCAAGAACCGCCCGTTCCCGCGTCTGCCATCGTTGCCGCAACACTACCGAGTCAGATTGCCGACACACCGCGACAGCCGGAGTTACCAATTTCGTTCTCGAATGCAGCGCTCGCGTCGCAGCCAGTCGCTCCGCTTCCGCCGCCGTTGCCAACGCCGTTCGCGGCTCCGAGCGATGTCGAATCGAAGGTCGCTCCGGCCGCTGTCAGCGATCTGCCGACCAGCAGCTCTGTGGCGGATTCGATCCTCGCCGCCGCCGTCGATTCCTTGTCACCCTCATCATTACCGCAAATCATCTCGTCGACCACAACCGCGCCACAATGGCCCGAACAAGTCAAACCAACCGAACGACTGGAACTGCCGCAACGACCGACGGAGCGATCTGAGTTGTCGCCGAAACCAATCAAGGACGACGAGCCGCGATACTACCTCGACAGCGACCGTCCCGTTGTCGATGCTCCGTCGATCGGTCCGAAGACAGCCGAGCGGTTGCAGCAGGTCGGTATTGAAACAGTCGCCGATCTGCTCGACTGCGATCCAGACGCGATTGCGGCGCAACTCGATGTGCGCCACATCTCCGCCAAGACGATCAACGACTGGCAGGCACAAGCACAACTGGTTTGCGATGTCGGCGGCCTGCGCGGTCACGATGCTCAGATTCTCGTCGCCTGCGAGATCGGCAATCTCGACACGTTGTCAGTTCAGAATCCCGCGACACTGCTCGACCGAGTTAAATCATTCTTGGCGACCACCGAAGGGGAACGCGTCCTGCGCGGCGCAACGTGCCCCGACCTCGCCGAGGTCACCGACTGGATCCAATCCGCCCGCCGCTGGCCAAGACGCCGGGCTGCCTAAAGATGCGGACTTGCCGGTGTGGTGACTCGACCACTCGCCATTACCCAGGACGCACCGTTAAGAAATAGGGCACGACAGGCGAATCTCTGTTCTCGTTAACGCCTGGATTTGCTATTTCGACGCCCGCAGGTCGAGGTCGGTCGAAGAACAGGGACTTTTCATACGGGAGGCCGCGATGGGCCGCACGCTGGCTTGGAGATCGTCGTCGCGGTTCGTCACTGAGGAAGTGGCGAACCAGTGGACACATGCAATCGGCTTTTTGCTCAGCCTGCCGGCGGGCTGGATCCTGTTGTCGGCTGCGGCCGAGCGGAACAATCCGTGGCTGTCGTCCGGATGTGCGATCTACGCGGCTTCGTTGTCGGCGATGTATGCCGCGTCGACGTTGTCGCACAGTGTACGTCGAGGTCTCTGGCGGCATCGCTTTCGATCGCTCGATCAGGTCTGCATTTTTCTGCTCATCGCCGGCAACTACACGGCGTTTGGGATGACGTTTCTGCGCGACGGCTGGTGGGGCGTGCTGTTGATCGTGATGTGGTTGCTCGCCCTGACTGGCATCGTGTTGAAGCTGTTCTTCACGAAGTTCGACAACGTGTCGGTGTGGTTTTATCTGTTGACCGGTTGGGTGGGGGTCATCGCGATCCCACAATACTTCCGCTTTCTCGGCACCGCTGGAGTCTTGTGGATCGCGGCGGGTGCCCTGGCCTATTCGGGTGGCACGTGGTTTTTGACTCGCGACGAGCGGAGATTGTTTTATCACCCGCTATGGCACGTGATGGTCATGATCGGCACCGCGTGCCATTACGTCGTGGTGCTAAGGTTCGTCGTACCGGGCGTGTAGTTGCGAAAGTTAGAACGCGTCCAAGAACAACACCGTGATTTGTCTGAAATCAGCCGGAACGCGCTAGCGTCCGGTTCGTGCGTCGCCAACTGAACCGGACGCTAGCGCATTCCGGCTGATCAACACGAACTTGTTCTTGGACCAGTCGTTAGCCCCCAGCCTTACGCGCGGCCGTTGCGCCACGGGCCGGTGATCGCGACGGTCAGACCCGAAGCCTGAATGTTGACGAATAGCGTCGAGCGATCGGGCGAGAAGCAGACGCCCGCAAGTTCCGAATTCCGGTGACAAAAGCCGAACGTGTGGAGTTTGCCAGCAGGTGTGACGCCGATCAGTCGCGCTTGTTTGAGGCCGCGGTCTTCGCAGACGAAGACCTCGCCCCAAGCCGAAACGGTCAGGTTGTCGCAATTGGCCAACAAGTCCGAGTTGTCCGGTTCGAGGAACAGTTCGAGCGTGCCGACTACCTTTGTTTCTTCGGCGGTCCCTTCGGCCGAACTGGGACAATAGCGCCAAATCTGACCAAACTTTTTGGCTCCACCGGTTGTGCAAGCGAAATACATTTCGCCGTGCTGACCGGTCCAAGCTCCTTCGCCGCGAGCGAACTTGGCGGCGCCGGCGTCGAAACCACGTTTCCGCAAGTCATCCTTCGGCGACTCGACATCGTCGAGAGTGATCCACTCGACCGGCAACGTCGTGGCGGACTTGACGGTTTGCTCCGTCCAGTTGCGAGTGTCGATGCTCGGACGATCCTTGATCCGCAGTGCTTGCAGTGTTCCGCCAGCGGCCAGCTTGCCCGGCTGCTTGGGCAGGAAGCGATAAAACAAACCGTTATCGCGGTCTTCGGTTTGATAGACGATCTTTGTCGCCCGGTCCACAGCGATCGCTTCGTGATTGAAGCGGCCCA
>CAYSHJ010000106.1:0-3996 GCA_964430385.1 uncultured Planctomycetaceae bacterium | reverse complement strand
GAAGGATTGTTTTTTGCCGGCGCTGAGTGTGCTCGTCGTGGCTTGCCCTTGTCCGCTGATTCTGGCGACGCCGAGTGCCGTGATGGCGGCGATGGCTTGGCTGGCGCGAACGGGCGTCGTCGTCAAAGGCTCGATCGCGCTGGAGCGGCTCGCGGCTGTCGACACGTTTGTGTTCGACAAGACGGGCACGTTGACACGCGGCGAGTTGGCAGTGGGTGATGTGTGGTTGAAATGTAGCCCTCACGCGGAGCGTGAAGGCTACATAAACGAGACCGACTTGCTGCGTCTCGCGGCGATCGCGGAGAAACGGAGTGAGCATCCGATTGCTCGCGTACTCGTGCGTGAGGCGGAAGCGAGACAGTGCGTCATCACCGCAGCCGACGAGCTGACCGCGCATCCCGGCGCGGGCGTTGTGGCCGTGGTGCACGAAGCGCAATTGGGGGCGTTTGCCGATTTGAAATCTCAAATCTCAGATCTGAAATCTGAAATCTCAGATCGCAATTCTGAAATCACGGTCGGAAATCGTCGCTTGATGACGTCACGCGGGATTCAGATTTCGACCGAGGTCGAAGCCAAGCTCACCGAACTCGAACAGCGTGGGCAGTCGGTGCTGTTGGTCGCACTCGATCAGACGCTGCTCGGTGCGATCGGACTCCAGGATACGGCGCGGCAAGAGACCGCCGACGTGCTGACCGACTTGCGAGCGGCGGGAGTGATGAGCTTCGAGATGTTGACCGGCGACCGCGCGGAGCCGGCGCGGCGGATCGCCGAGCAACTCGGCATCGACAACGTCCAAGCGGAATTGTTGCCGGCCGACAAAGCGAAACGCATCGAAGAACTGCTCGCGGCCCGACACAAAGTCGCGATGGTCGGGGACGGAGTGAATGATGCTCCAGCACTCGCGACGGCGACGGTCGGGTTGGCGTTGGGTGGAGTCGGCAGTGACCTGGCGGCGGAGGCGGGCGATCTCGTGTTAATGGGCGATCCGTTGCGTCCATTGCCGGGCTTGTTGCGGCTGTCGCGGCAACTCGTGCGAGTGATCCGTCAAAGCATTTTCGTGTTCGCGTTCGGCATCAACGCGGTGGGAATGCTGCTGGGAAGTTTGGGTTGGATCAATCCAGCCGCGGCCGCGGTGTTCCATGAGTTCTCCTCGCTGGCCGTGATGTTAAACGCACTGCGATTGCTGTGGTTTGAACGGTGGAACGAAACCCGACTGGGACGATTGTCGCAACCAGCGGCGTTCGCGGCGGAGTGGCTGACGGAAGCGTTCTCGCCCACGCGGTTGGTGTTTCGATTTTTGGATCATTGGCCGACACTCGTTCGATCGGCGGTCGCAGTGTTGGGCGTGTGGTGGTGCTGCTCGGGCATCGTGATGTTGTCCGAAAATGAGCAAGCAGTCGTGACTCGGTTCGGGCGTTTTGAGGCGACGCTCGGCGCCGGCTGGCATTGGCGCTGGCCGGCCGGGCTGGAACGAATTCGCCGCGAGCGAGTCTTCGAGGTACGCGCATTGCAGTTGGGATTCCGTTCCTCGCCGACGCCACTCAAAGACGACGGGCTGTTCCGCGCGCCGGTGGAATGGACTAGCGAGCACGCGGACGAAGATTACGAGCCGGTCACGCCCGAGGCCTTCACGCTCACGGGCGAGGAAGTGCCAATCGAGATGACCGGCGAGGTGCATTACCGGATCAGCGATCTTCGCCGTTATGCGTTCGCAGTTGCTCGGCCGGAAGAGACATTGCGAGCGGTTGCCGAAAGCTCGCTACGAGAAGTCGTGGCCGCCGAGTCGCTGGACGGTGCGCTCGCGAGCCGTCGGTGGGAGATTGAGGCTCGTTGTTTGAAACGCCTGCGCGAAACGGTCGCTCGGTACGACATCGGACTCGATGTGGTTGATCTTTGCCTGCTGGACATTCATCCGCCGAAGCAGGTGGTGCCGGCGTATCGGCAAGTCGCGGACGCGCTCGAACAGCGTGAACAGTTCATCAACGAGGCCGAGGGGTATTACGCTCGCAAAGTTCTGAGCGCGGCGGGCGAGCGGGCGATCCGCTTTCTGACGAACAGCGTCAACGCGGCGAAGCGATTGCCGGATGCTTCGACGACCGGCGGCGTCACCGGCTGGCAATTGGACGACGCTCTGTGGCAGAAGCTGACGGCAGACTTCTTTGACGCGGACTTTGACGACCGACTTCTCTCCGGCGAAGCGGCCGCTCGGTTGCTCACCGCTCGGCGCGAGAAGACACGCACGGTGCAAGCGGCCTCGGGCGCGGCGGCTCGATTCGAGAGTGTTGTGAAAGTGTTCGCGGCTCAGCCGCTGCTGACTCGCTCGCATTTGTACTGGACGACAATCGAACAGGTTCTTTCGGCGCGATCGCTGATGATTCTCGATCCGGCTCTGCGCGGTCGGCAGCACTTGTGGCTGACCGAACCGGGACAAACGAGCGTTTTGCCGCCAAGCGGCCCGTTGCAGCGAGTGCAACCGATGCAGATGGAGGAGCCGTGAGAAGGGGGAGTAAGTTCTTAGTTGCTAGTTCGTAGTTGCTAGTCGACATGGGTTATTGGTGAGGGGATGTGGTACGCGCCTGTTGAATTGGGCTTGTGGAATGCGAATAAATGAGAACGAGGCGACACAATGGTTCGTACTTTTGAACAATCAGAGACAAACAGCGCAACGTCGAACGCTGCGAGTTGGCGACGATCGTTCGTGGTACTTGCTGCTTTGGCGGTGATCAGCTTGGCGGCGGCGAGTTCGATTGTGCTGGTGGACGAAACCGAACTGGTGATCGTCGAGCGATTGGGGCACATCGTGGCGGTGTACGATGGGCCGGAAGACCGCGGGCTGCATTTCAAATGGCCCTGGCCGCTCGGTGCGGCGCGGCGGTTTGATGCGCGCGTGCAACTGTTCGATCCGCCGGGACGTGAGATCTTCACTCGCGACAAGAAGAATATCACCATCGAGACGTTCGTTTGCTGGCGAGTCGGCCAACCGAATCGCGGCGCGGCGAGCGGCGACTCGTCGGCTCAACCGGTCGTGAAGTTCTTTCGATCGCTCGGCAGTCATGAGGCGGCGGCGGCTCGGTTGGAAAGCCGCGTGCGGTCGATTGTGGCCACGCGCGTCGGACAGCTTGAACTGAGTGACTTGCTCCGCGTGGTCGATTCCGAGCATGGGCCTTCCGTTGACGAAGCCGGCGTTCTGGACGAACTCTCTCGGCAGATTCGCGAACAACTCCAAAAAGGGAGCGGTGAGAGCGAGCCGATTTTCGATCGACTTGGTATCGAGATCGTGGACGCGCGCGTGAAGCGCATCAATTTTCCGCTCGGTAATCAGCAAGCGGTGTTCGAGCGGATGAAGAGCGAACGGCAGAAGATCGCCGATCGTTACCGCAGTGCCGGTTTGGCGGAGAGCACGGTCATCAAGAGCCACGCCGACCGACAACATGCCGAATTGCTCGCGAAGGCGGACGCCGACGCCGAACGGATCCGTGGCGAGGCGGAAGCTGAGGCGACCGCGATCCTCAATCAAGCTCACGCCCAAGACCCGGAATTTTATCGGCTGCAACGGACGCTGGATGCGTATCGCAAGATTCTGAATGACAAGACGACGCTCGTGCTGTCGGCGTCGAGCAGTATGTTGAAGCTGCTGACGGAAGGAGTGCCGGCCGATGCGACAGGCAGCGAGCGACCGGCAACAGGCAACGGGAAGAAGGCTGACTCACCTGAACCGGCAGCCTCGGGAGACCCCTCTCGTTAACGCGGGCTTCGCCCGCAACCTTGCTCCCTCTCCCTCGCATTGGGGGAGAGGGCTGGGGTGAGGGGGTTCATGGGCCGGTGGAGCGCTCGGCCCCCTCACCCTAACCCTCTCCCCCGCGGCGGGGGAGAGGGGACCGGACATCGCGAACTTCCGGGCCGTACCAACCAGAAACCAGCAACTGACAACTGACCTAATCATGAAACGCCTCGCCCTCGTCACTGTGTTCCTTGTGCCGTACCTGCTGACGGGCT
>CAYSHJ010000105.1:0-3987 GCA_964430385.1 uncultured Planctomycetaceae bacterium | reverse complement strand
TCTCCGAACGCGACATGCTTCGAGCAAGTCGCAAGTCCATTGCAGAGATTGCGGCGGAGCGAGGCCTGAACGCAAAATACCTCGGACTACTCTGGACGAAATTGAATTCGCGGGAGCCGTCGTTGCTGCTCGACGCTCTCCGAACTCGCTGGGGGAATGCGCGTGTGGAAGACGCCGCGAGCCTCGCCGACGACGTGGCGAAGTGGCAGCGCGGTCTCTGGACGTACAATCCGATTGGTCTGGCTGGACGCAAGGGGAGTCGGTCCGCTTGGCAGGAACCAGTCGATCCGCTGGTGACGCAACAGGAAATTCGCTTCAAACTACCGCCGGTGCCATCGGGGAAAACGCCCGAAGAAGTGGTCGTAACGCTGGTGGCAACCGACGCCGGCGACGGCAATGAACACGACTTCGTGCTTTGGCGCCGTCCGCGTCTCGTCGCCGACAAACAACCCGATCTCTTGCTGCGCGACATCGAGCAACTTCAAGGGCTCGACCGAGGGACCTTTGGGAAACACCCCGACGGACGAGCAATCGATGCCGCCTCGGTCTGCGTGCGAGCGCCTGCCGCTTTGACGGTTCGGATTCCGGGCAAAATGGCCGCCGGCCGTGAGTTGGTCGTGACCGCCGAATTGGAACCAGCAACCGGGCGAGCCGGAAGCGTGCAAGTCGAGGTGGTCATCGGCCCCGCCACCGCCAAATCCGGGCTGATCCCCAGCGCGACGATCGCGACTCTGTCGACGGTCACGGCCTTGTATCCCGAGCATCGAACGATCACATTCCAGCGTCCCCTCCTAATCGCGCCAGATAGTCCCTTGAAAGCCCGGCTGATCGCGGCGCTGGCAGCGCATCGCCAATTGTTCCCGGCTTCGCTCTGCTATCCACAGATCGTACCGGTCGACGAAGTCTTGACACTGACGCAGTTCCACCGAGAAGATGAACCTCTCGTTCGCTTGATGCTCGACGACGCGCAGAAGCAAGAGCTTGACCGGAAATGGGACGAGTTGCGGTTCATCGCCCAAGATCCCTTGAAGTTGTCCGAGGTGCTCGATTCCCTCATCGAGACCACGAAGGGGCATCCCCAACAAGGGGCCTTCGATTCGTTAATCGTTCCTTTTCGCAAACAGTCGGCGGAGTTTCAGAAGCGCCGCATCGAACTGGAGCCCAAGCAGGTGAATGCCCTCGTGGATTTTGCCGCACAGACGTATCGTCGTCCGCTCACGAAAAACGAGGCGCAGGGCCTACGCACCCTCTACAAGAAACTTCGCGACCAATCGATTCCTCACGAAGAAGCATTTCGCTTGACACTTGCCAGGGTGTTTGCGTCAGCAGCCTTTCTTTACCGCATCGAGGAAAGTCGGACGATCGACGATCCAAAGGACCCGAAATCGAGGCGTGCCTTGGCCCATCCCGTGTCGGACCTCGAACTGGCCAGCCGGCTTAGCTACTTCCTCTGGTCGTCGCTACCGGACCAAGAGCTAAGCACTGCCGCCGAAGGGCTGCGACTTCACAAATCCGATGTCCTCCTCGCCCAGACACGGCGCATGCTGAAGAACGATCGATCGCGACGGTTGGCGATCGAGTTCGCGTGCCAGTGGTTGCACATTCGCGATTTCGATCAACTGAATGAAAAGAGTGAAAAGCACTTTCCAACGTTTGCGGCGCTGCGCGTGCCCATGTACGAGGAGTCGATCCGCTTTTTCACCGACCTGTTCCAGAATGACGGTTCGATCCTGAGCATTCTCGACGCCGACCACACGTTCTTGAATGAAAAATTGGCCGCCCACTACGGCGTCCCGAATGTGAAGGGCGACCACTGGCGCCGCGTGGATGGCGTCCGGAAATACTCGCGCGGCGGAATCCTTGCGCAGGCCAGCGTGCTTTCGAAACAGTCCGGAGCGTCGCGAACGAATCCAATCCTGCGCGGCAACTTCATTTTCGAGACTTTGCTCGGCCAGCGGATGCCGCGACCGCCGGCAGATGTCCCGCAACTTCCCGACACGGTCCCCGCGGGACTCTCCGAAAGAGCACTGATCGAAAAGCACACGTCCGTGGCGGCCTGTGCGAAATGTCACATGCGCATCGATCCGTATGGCTTCGCGCTCGAAAGCTTCGACGCCATCGGACGTCTGCGCGACAAGGATACCGCGGGTAGAAAAGTCGATACGCGAACGACCCTGAGCGACGGCGTCAAGATCGACGGACTGAACGGTATGCGCGAGTATCTATTGACGAAACGCCGCGACGACTTGGTCCGGCAATTCTGCCGAAAGCTCCTCGGCTATTCCCTCGGTCGCGCCGTGCAGCTTTCCGACGAGCCGTTGCTGGATGACATGCGGGAACGACTGACCAAGAACGATTATCGTTTTTCCGTGGCCGTGGAGACGATTGTGTTGAGCGATCAGTTTCGGACGATACGGGCAAAATCGGTTAACCCGTAGGCGAATCAGGAGACCACCCACATGCAAGAATATCTCTCACGTCGAACCTTTCTTCGTGGCGTCGGCGTCTCGATGGCGATTCCATGGCTGGAGTCCGTCCCGGTTTGGGGAAGCCAGCCCGGGGCCCAGAGTGCGCGAAACGAATCGCCGTTGCGGTTCGGCGTCTTTTTTGCCGGCAACGGGTTTCATCGCGGATTGTGTTCAGCAACCGGGACAGGCCGCGACATGCAGCTGGGCCGCGTGCTCGAATCGCTCAACGGCTTCCGTGAAAAGATGTTGTTCATCCGCGGGCTTTACAACGCCGAGGCGCTGCGGGGCAACATTCACAGTTCACAAACGGGCAACCTGCTTTCCGGCGCTCCGCTCTCCGCCGGTGGCGAGATTCGTTCCGGCACCAGCATCGACCAGCTGCTCGCTCAACGAATCGGGCGTGGCACGAAGGTGCCCAGCCTAGTTCTGGGTTGCGAACGGTCCAACCCGTCGGTACACAAGAACTACTCCATGCTCTACAGTTCGCATATCTCGTGGAGTTCACCCACGGCGCCGACGCCGCTGGAACTCTATCCTGCCCTCGCATTCGATCGATTGTTCCGAAACACGTCCAGCGCGGGCGACCGAAGTGTCCTCGACGCGGTGCTCGAAGACGCAGGCGACCTGCGCCGCAACGTGAGCGTGAATGATCAGCGTCGTCTTGACGAATACTTCAACTCCGTGCGCGAGGTTGAACGCGGCATCGAGCGTGCCGGGCAGCGAGGCGAACTTCAGGGCTGGCGGCCGACGCTCGACCGGCCCAACATCCCGCGCCCGCCGGCCGGGATTCCTCAGAACATTGCCGAGCACATGCGGCTCATGTGCGATATCCTCGTGCTCGCGTTTCAAACGGACACTACGCGCATCGCCACGCTCAAATTGAACAACGACCACTCGTACTTGCGCTTCCCCCATCTGGGCGTTTCAAGCGACGTCGGCCATCACGAGTTGTCGCACTCCGATCGCGGCTCCGAGATCTCTGCTGGCTGGCTGCGCGTGAATCAGTTCTTCGTCGAGCAAGTCGCCTACGTTGCCCGCCGGCTGGATGCGATCAACGAGGGCGGCCGTACGGTGCTCGATAACTCGATGCTCATGCTCTGCTCCAGCATGATGACCGGCAGCCATGATGCGAACCAGCTCCCCGTGGTAATTGTCGGCGGCGCTGGTGGCCAACTCCGAACCGGCCGCGTCTTGGATTTTCTTGGCAGACCTAACCGTAAGATGTGCAGCCTGTACCTGTCGCTGGCCGACAAAATGGGCGTTCGTCTCGACCGCTTCGGCGACTCGGCGGAGAGGCTTGGGGAAATTTGATTTTCGCCGGGATATTGATCGGAACGATGGTGTCAATTTCTGTAACTCGGGTCTATGTGGTGTTCGTTGCTGTTCGAGGTTTTGCCATGTTGCGGAGCAACTCGTTTGTTCTCTTGTTTGTCGCCCTGGTCGGTTTGATTGGGCTCAGCCGTCTCACTGGTGGAGTTGGATTGGAACTTTCCAGTACGAAGCCCGAAATCCAGGCACC
>CAYSHJ010000104.1:0-1512 GCA_964430385.1 uncultured Planctomycetaceae bacterium | reverse complement strand
ACACGGAACGGGTTTATCACCGCGATCGACTGCTGCATCCGATGCGGCGAGTCGGAGCGAAAGGTTCAGGCCAGTTCGAACGTATTTCGTGGAACGTGGCGCTCGAAGAGATCGCTTCGCGGTTGAAGGCGATTGGCGACGGACCGCACGGGCCGCAGGCGATCTTGCCGTACAGCTATTGTGGCACGATGGGCAAAATTCAGGGCGAGGGCCTCGCCCGGCGATTCTTTCATCGCCTGGGAGCGTCGTTGCTCGACCGCACGATCTGCGCGACGGCCGGCGGCTTGGGGTACGTCTGCACGATCGGCAGCAAACAAGGGACCGATCCGGAAGCGTTCAGCCAGTCGCGATACATCATCAATTGGGGTTCGAACACGTCCGTCACGAACATGCACTTGTGGGTCCGCATGGTCGAGGCTCGTAAGCGGCACGGCGCGAAGATCGTCACGATCGACCCGTACCGGTCCGCCACGGCCGCGAAAAGCGATTGGCACCTTGCGCCGCGACCGGGAACCGATGCGGCACTGGCACTCGGACTGATGCACATCGTTTTCCGCGACGGATTGGCGGACGAAGTTTACCTGCGCGATTACTGCCTCGGAGTAGAGGAACTTCGCGCGCGCGTCCTCGCCGACTACTCGCCACGACGAGTCGGCGACATCACCGGATTGGAAGTCGCGGACATTGAACGGTTGGCTCACGAATACGTCGGGAGGAGGGGCACTCCTGCCCGTCCGTCTGATCCGACTGAGGCGACGGGCAAGAGTGCCCATTCTCCAGGGCCGGCCAGCGTGATCCGCATCAACTATGGTTTGCAGCGTCATGCCGGTGGCGGTATGGCCGTGCGCACGATTGCTTGCTTGCCGGCAATCATCGGAGCGTGGCGACATCCGTCCGGCGGGATTTTGCTGTCCACGAGTGGCCTGTTCGCGTTCAACTCGGCTGCCGCGCAACGACCTGATTTGATCCCGTCGGGCACGCGCACGATCAACATGGTGCAACTGGCCGAGGCCTTGCACGGCGAACTGCCCGGCCCGCCCGTGCAAGCGTTGTTTGTCTACAACAGCAACCCCGCCGCCGTCGCGCCGGATCAGCAGCGAGTGCTCAACGGTCTGCGTCGCGACAACCTGTTCACCGTCGTTCACGATCAGTTTCCGACCGACACCGTCGACTATGCCGACATCGTGCTACCCGCCACGACGCAGCTTGAGCATTTCGATTTGCACGGCTCGTATGGGCATCACTTCATCCAAGTCAACGTTCCCGCAATCGCGCCGCTGGGCGAGTCGCGTTGCAACACCGACGTCTTTCGTGGCCTCGCGCGGCGGCTGGGGTTCGAGCCGGGGTTGGTCGATGTCAGCGATGAGCAACTTGCGCGCGAGCTGTTGTGGGCGCCGGCCTCGCCAGAACAAGTTCCTCTCGCGTTGCGTGGTGTCACGCTGGAACGGCTGAAGCGCGAAGGGGCCATCAAGCTCAACAACGGCTTCGTTGCGCCGTTTGCGAATGGGGCAT
>CAYSHJ010000103.1:0-4323 GCA_964430385.1 uncultured Planctomycetaceae bacterium | reverse complement strand
ATATCTGACGGACATCTTGTTGCGCGAGCCGACTTTGTTAGCCCAATTGACACAGCCGAATTCGCTGGGCGACCTGCGTAGTCGAGACGATTTCCGCGAAGCCGCGTTGGCGTGTGTGTCTCGTGACACAGAGGTCTTGGCGCTGCAGCGTTTTCAGCACGGTGAATTGCTGCGGATCGGCGTGTGCGACTTTCTGGGGTTGCTCGATCTGCGGTCCGTGACGAATCAGTTGTCGCTGCTCGCCGATGCTTTAGTGCAGGTGGGATTGCAACTCTTGTCGAACAATTCGGACATAAGCCTCGAACGGTTCGCGGTCTTGGCGCTGGGCAAGCTCGGGGGCGAGGAGCTGAATTACAGTTCGGACATTGACCTCGTCTTCGTGAGCGATGTCGATTCACAGGCAGGAGTGGAAATCGCTCAGCGGCTGACCCGATTCTTGTCGGATGTGACGTCGCACGGGTTCTTGTATCGCGTCGACCTCCGTTTGCGTCCGTGGGGCAACGCCGGACCGTTGGTCACGCCGGTCGAGACGTATCTCGATTATCTTCGACAACAGGCTCAGTTGTGGGAGAAGCAGGCGTTACTCAAGGCTCGTGTGATCGCAGGGGACTTTGAGTTGGGCGAGGCGTTCTTGACGAGTTGCCGACCGCTGCTCTTTCAGACGAGTCCCGATGAAGTTCGCGAAAGTGTGTGGCGAGCCAAGAAGCGGATCGAGCAACAATTGCAGCGACAAGGCCGCGGCGGCGGCGAGGTCAAGCTGGGAGCCGGCACGATTCGCGATGTCGAATTCGTCGTGCAATGCCTGCAACTGCAACATGGTGGAACGGTGCCGGCCGTGCGCAGCATCAACACGCTCGACGGTCTGGTGCGGTTGACCGATTTCGGCTTCGTGCGTGGCGATGAATTTCGCGAACTGTCGAGCGCGTACGTGTTCTTTCGGACCATCGAACACGCGCTGCAACTCAAACATTGTCGGCAGACGCACACGCTTCCCAGCGAACCGCTGGAGCTGGAGAAGTTGGCTCGACGGCTCGACTTTTTCGATGCCGAACAACTCACGAGCCACTTCCAGCAACATCGCTCGGCCGTGCGCCGCATCTTCGAAAAATACGTCGTAGGGCGGACTGCCAATCCGCCCGAGCCGGCTGCGGAGTCAAGTCAGGACCGATCGACAATCCGTCCCACGGCCTCCGCAGAACTCCACTTCGGTCGAAGTCAGGATTCTTGGCCCGACGAGTTGGCGCGCATGCCGGAGGAATATCGACGCACGCACTCGGCCGCCAACGCACTCCAACATGCGCAACTCCTTTCGCGACTGTCCGACGGCGACCCGTTGATCGTCAATTGGCAACCGCGCGACGCGAACAACGGCACCATCACGATTATTGGCTTCGACCAACTCGGCGATCTGTCGCTGATGTGCGGGCTGTTGTTCGTGCATGGATACGACATCCTGGGAGGCCAAATCACGACCGAAGAGCTCCCTTCGACTTCGCCCAAGGGGCGGGTGCCGCCCTTACGGTTCGTGAACACATTCGCGGTGCGCGCACGCCCGACGGCGAGCGGGGTGCGTCAGTCCCTCGGTTCGTCCGAGTCCAATCAGCGCTCAACCGGGGGGCTGACGCCCCCCGCTCGCCAAGACTCGCAGTCAGAATGGTCGGTTTTTCGAGGCGAACTGATCGAACTTCTCAGTGAAGCTCGTGCCGGACAACGTCGCGAGGCGCAGGCACGCTTGGCTCGGCGCGTCTCGGACGCATTGCCTTCCGCTCGACCACGCGGCCCGCTGCAATCACCTGTGGAAATTGAGTTCGACAACGATTCGCACGCGCGCATGACCGTGATCCACATTGCGGCTGACGACACGAGCGGCTTCTTGTACGAGTTGACGAACGCGCTCGCGCTGCTGGGCATCGACATCCGGCACCTGGAGATTCAGACCGTCGGCTCGCGCGTGCAAGACATGCTGCGCGTCACGGACGAGTCGGGCCGCAAACTGCTCGACCCACGTCGCCAGCAAGAACTGCGGGTCGCCATCGTGCTGATTCAGCACTTCACTGATCTGCTGCCGCAGTCTCCGGACCCCGAGGCCGCGTTGTTGCATTTTCAGCAATTGCTGGAAAGCGAGCTGCAAGAACCCGACTGGCTGGACCGTCTCGCATCGCTGCGTCGCCCGGAGGTGCTCGCCGCGCTGACGAAGCTGCTCGGAGTCGGAGATCTCTTCTGGGAAGATTTTCTGCGGCTGCAACACTCGAACCTGTTTCCCGTGCTGACCGACGTCGCCGGGTTGCGGCAGCCACGGACTCGCGCGGAGTTACAAGCCGACCTGAACGCCGAATTACAGACCTGCCGGTCGATGGCTGAACGACGCGAGCGTTTGAATGCCTTCAAAGATCGCGAGATGTTTCGCGTCGACATGCGACACGTCGTTGGCGTCGTCCCGGAGTTCGAAGCGTTTGCTCGCGAACTGACCGAACTGGCTGAAGTCGTCATCGTTGCCGCGTGCTCACTCGCCGAGAGCCAGTTGCAAACGAAACACGGCTCGTTACCGAAACAGTGCCGCTGGTCCGCGGCCGCGCTCGGCAAACTTGGAGGAAGTGAAATCGGTTTCGCGTCGGACATCGAACTGATGTTTATCCACGACGGCGATGGAATCACTTCGGGACCGCAAGTCATTTCAAACGGTGAGTACTTCCGCCGCTTGGTCGAACTGTTTCAGCAAACGCTTCAGGCCCGACGAGCCGGCATCTTCCGAGTCGACTTGCGGCTGCGGCCATATGGTCGAGCCGGCAATTTGGCGGTGACGCTGGACGAGTTCTGTCGGTACTTCGCGGCGGCCGGTCCAGCGTGGCCGTTCGAGCGGCAATCGCTCATTAAGCTTCGCCCTGTGGCCGGTGATGTCGAGTTCGGTGGCGAAGTGCTTCGCCGACGCGATGACCTCATCTTCGCCAGTCACCGTTGGGATCCCATGCCGGTACGCGCGATGCGCGAACGGCAAGTGCGGCAACTGGTGCGAGCTGGTACGTTCCACGCCAAGTTCAGCCCCGGTGCGTTGGTCGACGTGGAGTACCTCGTGCAACTGTTGCAATTGACTCACAGCAATCAACATCCGTCGTTGCGAACGCCCAATACGCGACAGGCTCTCACCGAACTGACTCGTTGCCAAATCCTCCCAGCAGACGCTGCCGAGCAGCTTGGGATGGCGTACCTGTTCTTCCGCCGGTTGATCGACGCACTCCGCATGTCGCGCGGCAGTGCCGACGACTTGACGCTGCCCGCCGCTAAATCCGACGAACTCGCGGGGTTGGCTCGCCGTTTGGATTGCCAATCTCGCCAATTGGTCGAAAACGTCGAACGCCACGCCGACCATGTGCGGTCGTGGACGAACTCGCTGGGCTGGCCGATTGTCCCCACCTAGCTTTCGGGCTGACATTATTGAGGTTGTTCGATACTCTACTCGTCCGAGACCTTCGCCCCAGGCGTTGTGGGTGAAGCATTGCCCCAGTTTTTCCACCGAGGGATCCAACCATGAAAACGAAAACTACTCTGTTGATCTTCGCGCTTGCGGCTGCGCTCGTGTTGCCGCGACTGATTGCCGAGGAAAAAGACAAACTCAACGGTGCGAAGTGCCCGGTTTCGGGCAAAGCCGCCAAGGCCGAATCGTCCGTCGCATATCGCGATGCCAAGGTCTACATGTGCTGCGATGGCTGTCCCGAGGCGTTTAATAAGGACAAGGCCAAGTTCGCGACCAAGTCCAATCACCAACTGTTGGTGACCGGCCAAGCCAAGCAAACCAAATGCCCATTAACGGAAAAGGACGTCAACAAGGACACGATTGTTGATATCCAGGGAGTCAAGGCCGGCTTCTGCTGCAACAACTGCAAAGGCAAAGTCGAAAAGGCGAAGGACGACGAGAAGCTCGAACTGGTCTTCGCCGACAAAGCGTTCGACAAAGGCTTCAAGGTCGAGAAGCCCAAGAAGTAGCGCTCGGTCACGCGGCCGGACACTGCCCGAGTTCAAGACGGTCGCTGATGGCTGCACCACGTGCTGTCGTCTGATTTCTCTGGGGCTCAGGAAGAGCCCCATTTTTTGCGGAAGAAATTGCCGTCCGTCATTAACGCAGAGGGTTTTGAACAATTAGGGCTCACCGTCATTCTTGTTAATTCTTGTGTCGAATCAGCCGCCGGGCGCTAGCCCAATGGCACTCACTTTGTAATTTGTTTGCGAAGGCGATCATGCTTGGCATGAGATTTGCGCATTCTGATAAAGAGTCTTTATCACTGCCAGATTGTCATGGGGGCACGGATGTCCGACCAGGGTGCATTA
>CAYSHJ010000102.1:0-2826 GCA_964430385.1 uncultured Planctomycetaceae bacterium | reverse complement strand
TACCGTCAGGTGTCGTAACGTCAGCAAGAATCGGACTTTCTGTCATCCAGCCGCCGCCGAAGCCCGCCTTCCCAGCCCCGGACTCCGGTCAGAAAAAGTTCAATAGCCGTCCTGTCGTCCCGACCGAGCAATCTGGTGGAGTCAACGATGTGGTGGATCATCCTCAAGACTGCAATCGCGGCAGTAGTCATTGCCACGGTGTCCGAAGTTTCCCATCGCCAGCCACGTCTTGGAGCCTTTTTGCTCACACTGCCGGTCGTGAGCGTGATTGCGTTTGTAATGTCGTGGCAACAACACCGCGACCTGCCCGCCATCAGCCGGTTGGCTCGTGAGACACTCGTGCTCGTTCCGTTGGGATTGCCCTTCTTTGTGCCGTTGGCATTCTCCGAACGCTTCGGCCTCGACTTCTGGCCCGCGTTTATCATCGGCCTCGCACTGGCCGCCGTCACAATTGGCCTGTGGCTATGGTTGGCACCATCGCCGTAGGACGACAAGCCGCAAGCTCCGTGATCGAGTGCCCAAGACGTGACGTAGCGGCTATGTTGGACGAGCCACGCCGTTCTCGTGCGGCGCGGGCGAGGAACTTTCTCCAGAGAACATCGACTCGGAATCCCGCATGCAAACCAAAAGTGGAATTCGAGCCGTGCAGTGGGGCGTGCTGGTTAATGCCTGCTTGGCGATTGTGAAATTCATTGCGGGAGTGGTCGGGAGTTCGTATGTGTTGATCGCAGACGCGGTGGAATCGGCGGCTGATATCTTCGGCTCGTTGGTGGTGTGGGGTGGACTCCACATCGCGGGACGCGAACCCGATGACGAATACCCGTTCGGCTATGGCAAAGCGGAATCGTTGGCAGCAGCCGTCGTCGCACTGATGATTCTGGGAGCGGCCGTCGGAATCGCGGTGCAGTCGGTGCGTGAGATTTTGACTCCGCATCTCACGCCGGCTCCGTGGACTCTGGCTGTGCTGGTCGCGGTCGTGTTGGTCAAGCTCGTGTTGTCTCGCCGAGTCCACGCTGTGGGAGAAGACATTGGCAGTACCGCCGTGCGAGCCGATGCGTGGCATCACCTAAGCGACGCCATCACGTCTGTTGCGGCATTCGTCGGTATCGCCATCGCTCTGTGGGGCGGTCCCGGTTGGGAGGCGGCGGACGATTGGGCCGCGCTCGGAGCCTCGGCCGTGATCGCCTACAACGGTGTGTTGTTGCTGCGGCCCGCGCTCAACGATTTGATGGACCGCACGGCGAATGAAGAAATTGTCGCTCTCGTTCGTCGAGCGGCCGAGCAGGTTCCGCAAGTCCTCGCCATCGAGAAGTTGGCGGTTCGCAAGGCGGGGCTGGGATATCAAGCTGTCATCCATGTGCAAGCCGCGCCGCAGACACCATTGCATGAAGCCCACACGTTGGGCGGTCGAGTGAAAGGAGCCATTCGCGCGGCCGTGCCTCAAGTGCAATTCGTGCTCGTCCACATGGAACCGTTTGAGACGCCGGACGCCGAGTAGAGTCGGCTCCCGCCGACGATCGTTAGCCGCTTGGCTTGCGCCTATTTGGACTATCCCGAACGCGGCCTTTGAAGGCTGGCGCATGGCAGTTTCAAAAACCGAACTGCTTGACAAACTCGCTCCCCAACGGCAATTGTGTCAGCCGAGCCCATCGAAGCTAGATCACGGCTTTCTCCGTGCTATCTCGCGTTCGGGATACTCAACTGTTATGCGGCAAGAGCAATACCCTTTACGTGGAGAACACTAGATGCGGCTGATTGCATTCATCGTGACCGTTGTGGCAATCGCTATCACTCAATCCGCGATTGCTGATGACAATTCGAAGCTGTCTGCGGAGTTTCAAATCCTCGACCGCTTCGTCGGCACTTGGGATATGGACCTGACCGTCAAGCCAGTAGGGGCCGACGCCATCAACGTGAAGAAAGCTGAAAAGCGAAGCTGGTCACCCGGTAAGACGGTCGTCCACTTCGAAGATGCCAAAGCAGCCGGTGCCAACGAAGCCAGTGTCGGCGGGCCAGAATTCCAGATGCTCCTGACTTACGACGCAGCCACGAAAACCTTCCGTGGAATGATGATGTACGGCGCAGGCCGTTCTCTAATAACCGGTACGTGGGATGAAGCGACGAGCACGATGAGATTCAACGGCACGTCACCGGACGATGGAAACACGTTCGTATTCAAGAATCGCTTTCTCGACGCGGATCATTCGGAGTCAACCGGAATCCTAAAGAACGCAAAAAGTGAAGTGTTTATGGAGCAGACTTACAAGCAAACGCGACGCAAGAAGTAATGCCGCCGAACCAATTGAGGATTAGATTCCGCGCAGTCGGGATCTAATCCTGCGTTTAAGAAGCCCGCGGGGAAATCGGGCAGCGGTGACATTCCGGAATGGGAGGCTTGGCATCTGAGAGCCAAAGCTTGGCGGAGCGATTCGCGGCGGTGGAGTGCGGATGCCCGGCCGGCCACTGAACGGTCTTACGTTAATCATCCTCCGCGTACTGGATGCCGCCGTTGCATCAACTCATCCGTTTTCTCGGAATCCCAACAAACGACCCATTGCTGACCGACGGACTTTGTCCCAGATTCTCATCCGTTTTTCGACGCACGATTTCCGTGCCGAGAACTCCATCCGTTTCTTGGGAATCGAGCTCGCTTGGATGATGGCCGTTGAAATGAGTTCAAAGGGTGCGCATCAAAGCAACGTTTTCTGAGACTGGTTGACATGGCCTGCGGCGACCGCAGACCGGCCGTCCGCCGTCGCCAGCCAGTTCGACCGCGACTGTCCGCGAACCGCGTTCGCCATCAGGATCGCTTCCTGAAAGTCGAAG
>CAYSHJ010000101.1:0-21506 GCA_964430385.1 uncultured Planctomycetaceae bacterium | reverse complement strand
CCCTCCGGGATGCAAAATGCCTTGTCAACCGCGTTCCGGTGGTGCGCCTTCGGCGAACCACCGGCTAATTGCTACGACCGCTCCGCGGTCAAAAACGGCGAGCGAACGCGGTTTTCGAGAATCCTTAACGGCGTTGCCCGGTGGGGTTTGCTTGCTTGAGGGCTAACCCGCGCTGTTCACTGCGGACGTCAACTCGCGCAGAAATGTCGTGATGTCGCGTTCGGTGTTGTAGCCGTGGATGGCCACGCGCAGGCGGCCGGCATGCGACATGATATGGATTCGGTGAGCTTTCAGGTGCTGAGCGATCTTCTCGGCCGAAGGATGTCGAAACGCCAAAATGCCGGCGATCGCCGACTCGTCGCGAGGCGTCAGCAATTCGACGGGCAACTTGGCCACTTCGTCGAGACAAGCGAGCGTCAGCGGACGCGCGGCTTGGTCGATGGCCGCGACGCCGATGCCTCGCAGGTATTCGAGCGCCGCTCGAATGGCGTAGATCGCCGGGAAGTTCGGCATGCCCACCGCGAAGCCAGCGGCACCGGGACGACTCACCGCGCGCTCGAACCGGTTCGGTCCGAAGGCATCTTCCAGATGGAACCAGCCGCCGGCCGGGACGTGCCAGTCGCTGGCTCGTGCCGCTGGCACGCCGACCAATCCGCCTCCGTGGCTCGCCAAGATCCACTTGTGAGTGCTGCTGACGATCAAATCCGCACCGGCGAGATTCAGCGGAATGCGACCCAGCGCTTGCGTGACATCCACCGCCAGCAGAGCGGATGAATGCCGTCGAACCGTCTCGACGACGCGAGGCAAGTCGATCATGTGTCCGTTGAAGAAACTCACCAGCGAGACCGTCACTAACCGTGTGCGAGGCGTGAGCAACTCGGCGAGGTCTTCGACTCGGAGTGCTCCGTCGCGAGCTTTCCAGAAGCGGACAGTCGCTGGGCAGGTTGGCTGCAACCACGGCGTGGCACCGGCCGGAAAATCCAATTCGTTGATGACGACCTCATCCCCTTCACGCAGACGCAGAGCCAGCGCGGCTAAGTTGTAGGCCTCGGACGAACATGAGCAGACAGCAATCTCGTGCGGAGCCAACCCGTAAAGTTCCGCCACAAGCGACTTGGTTTCTTCGAGCGCCGCGAAGTGCCGCTCGCGGCCTTCCATGCCGAGCTGCTTGTCGCGAAAGTACTGTTGCAGAGCCGTGCCCACTTCCAGCGGCGGAATCCCCTCGGCCGCCGTGTTCAAGTAGACCATCTGTTCCAGCGAAGGAAACGAATTGCGACGAGAGTCGGCCGTGAGCATGCGCATTCTCCAAAGGCACGGATACGAGGACGAGACAAACTTCGCGAAGCGGGGCAGCGGTGGCTGCCACGACACCTGTCCGACCAGCGACTCGTGATGAGGATGAGGATGAGGAAAAGTCGCAACAATCTTTATCTGCTCGCGGCCAGAATTGAAACTCCGAAGCAGTCGGGATTGGATTCACAGCAACCAGGTCAGTTTTCAATCAAACGTCCGCCTTGGATTCACATCAGGTTTGATCATGACCGACTTCAAAGTCACACAGCTTGAGCCGGGCTTGGACTTCGAACAATTGCCCTACTGGGACGTGGTCATCATCGGGGCTGGGCCGGCTGGCTTGGCCGCCGGACTGACGACCGCTCACAGGGCACTGACCACGCTGGTGATCGAGGCCAAGGAACGTCCGGGCGGGCAGCCGCAGTTTCTATACGCGGACAAGCGGATCGTAGACATCCCGGGCTTTCCCGACGGGATTACCGGTGAGGAGTTGTCTCAGCGGACGTACCGCCAGGCGGTGAATGCGTTAGTGCAGTTCCGCTTCAACGAAGAGTTGGTGACGATCGACGACACGGACCACGTCGAGACGGAGGACCGGTTGAAGCGGGTCGTCACCAGCAAGGGGAGCTATCTGTGCCGCAAAGTGATCATTGCCTGCGGGCTGCTGCACTACCCCCGACGGCTGAACGTGTTGGACCAGCTTCAGTCGCGGAGCATCCATTACAAGATCCCCAAAATCGGCGACTACGAAGGAAGCCGTGTCGCGGTGGTGGGGGGCGGCGATTCGGCTCTCGATGCGGCTCTGATGGTTTTGGCGCGCGGAGGTTTCGTGGACCTCATCGTGCGTGGAGCCACGACCATCGGCAAGCCGGACAGCCTGACGCACATCCGCGAGGCGGGCGGGCAGGTCCACACGTTGACGGAGATCGTGGCCGCGCGATTCGTGGGGGACGAGATCGAATTGGAGATCAACGGCGGCCAGCGGCTGAACTGTTCGCTGGCGATCGTGCAGATCGGCTTCCTGTCGGCCAAGGAAACGTTCGAACGGCTCGCGCTGGTGCTCAACGACGACGGCAGCATCGCCGTCGATCCGTACTTCGAGACCAGCCGGCAGAGCATCTTCGCGGTGGGCGACGTGCATGGAGACATCAAGCTCATTGCGGTGGCCTGGGCCGAGGGGATCCAGGCCGCCATCCATGCCTTTAAGGAGATCACCAGCCCCTATTGGCTCAACGAGAAGCGGCTCAAGGACCACAAGATCGCGCTCATTGGCGAAAAAATCGCCCGCGCGGCGTCGAGCGGTCGGAAGGCGTGAGAAGCATCGTAGCCGCACCTCGCCAGAGTGCGGGCGAACTTGGAACCCCGCGTTCTGGCGAAACGCGGCTACGTCGAGGTCTCAATGCCGCACGTTCTCATCATTGGCGGTGGGTTCGCCGGGCTGAATGCCGCCAAGGGACTCGGTGGCCTTCGCGGTGTTGAGGTGACGCTGGTGGACCGCTCCAACCATCACCTGTTTCAGCCACTCTTGTATCAAGTGGCGATGGCCGGCCTCAGTCCGGCGGACATCGCGGCTCCGATTCGGAGCATGCTCTCGCGATACCGAAATATCCGCGTCCTGCAAGGTGAGGTCCACTCGCTGGACCTAATTCGGAAGCTGGCCGTTGCCGATTTCGGGGAAGTGGCGTTCGATTACCTCATCCTGGCCTGTGGAGTTCGGCACAGTTATTTCGGGCACGATGAGTGGGAAGAGCACGCGCCCGGTCTGAAGAACTTGGAACAGGCCACGGAGATTCGCCGCCGCGTGCTCTCGGCTTACGAGCAGGCGGAGCGGAGCAAGTCGCTCGACGACCGCAAGCGGTTCTTGACTTTTGTGATCGTCGGCGGTGGACCGACAGGCGTGGAGCTGGCCGGGGCCATTGGCGAGATGAGCCGTTTCACCTTGGCCAAGGATTTTCGCAACATCGACTCCACCCAGGCACGCGTGATTCTGTTGGAAGCAGGCCCGCGAATTCTGCCCATGTTCAGCGAGCAGTCGGCCGCCAGGGCCGCGCGCGATCTGGAACATTTGGGAGCGCAGGTCTGGACCACGAGCGCCGTGACGAAGATTGACGCCGACGGAGTCGAGATCGGCAGCGAACGAATCCGAGCCGCCACCGTCCTCTGGGCGGCGGGCGTGCAGGCATCATCGCTCGGTCAAGCGACCGCGCTGGACGTCGATCGACAGGGCCGAGTGCTGGTGGAATCAGACCTCAGCGTCAAGGGGCACCCGAACGTCTTTGTGGCCGGCGACCAAGCCAGCTTTACGCATCAAACCGGCAGACCGCTGCCCGGCACAGCGCCGGTGGCCATGCAGCAGGGCCGCTACCTGGCGCGGACCATTCACGGTGACCTCGCCAACAAGCCTCGGCAGCCATTCCACTTCTTGGACAAGGGGCAGATGGCCACGATCGGCCGCAGCCGGGCGATCGTGGAGATCGGCCGGCTGAAAATGGCGGGGTTTGCCGCTTGGGTGTTGTGGTTGGTTGTGCATATCTACTACCTGACCGGTTTCAGAAACCGGCTCTTGGTAGTATTGCAATGGGCTTGGTCGTATCTCACTTTTCGTCGAGGCGCCCGGCTGATCGTCAGCAAAGAATGGCGATTGCATCCTGCTGACGAGCAGAACCAGCCACCCATCGGCATGTCGCCTCCGTGACCGAGTTCAAACACCTTGTTCGTGGGAGTGTGAGATGACGTGGCGGATCACTGCCCGTACTCATTAGTTCGAGTTCCCTGGCTGGTGCCGGCCGTGAATGAGTTTTTCATCCACACGCTGAAACCTCCAGCCTTGCAGCTTTGACTGGTTGACGATTTGAATGACAACGAGAACTTCCGGAGTTTCCGACATGCGATTCCTCTTCGTCATCATCATGGTCGTCATTTCCGGGGCGGCATCGGCTCAGGAAGTCGGAGACAAGACTTCCGGAATCGGTGCTGCGATTGATCATGGTCTCGCCTTTCTAGCCAAAGACGCACTGGCTTGGAAGAAGGAGCACAACTGCGTTTCGTGTCACCATGCCGGTCTGGTGGTCTGGTCGATGCGTGAGGCCAAGCAGCGCGGTCACACCGTCGATGAACCGGTGCTGGCCGAAATGACGAAATGGGTCGCCGAGTCGGGCGACGGCAGGACGGGCGTGCCGAGACCCGCCGGCATCCCCAAAGCGCTCAATGCGAAGGCGGTCTGGTTCGCTCTCGCACTGGGCGCGGATGCCGAGCCGGACGCCGTTTCGCAGGCCGGCCTGAAACGACTCTTGGAGACGGTGAAAAGCGATCAGACTGAGAACGGGGTGTGGGCCTCATGGCCCGAAACCCGGCCGCCGATCTTTGGCAATTCCGACGAGAGCATGACCGCGCTGGCGACCCTGGCCCTGCTGCCCGCAGCCGCCACGGGCGACGATTCGGCAAAAGCCGTGCGTGACAAAGGTGTGCAGTGGCTCACCGAAACGAAGACCGATGACGACCCGCAGTCGATCGCCATGCGTCTGGTCCTGTGGCAGCGACTGAACCGCCCCGCCCAAGAACGAGAGCCGCTGGTCCGGCGCATCCAAGAGCGACAAAACGCCGACGGCGGCTGGAGCCAATCGCCGGACATGGCGAGCGACGCCTGGGCCACTGGTCAAGCGCTGTATGCTCTGGCCCACGCGGGCCTCAAACCCGCCGAGCCTGTGATCGCGCGCGGACAGGCTTTCCTGATCAAGACGCAACGCGACGACGGCTCCTGGCCGATGACTTCGCGGCCGACCAAACCCGGAGGCGAAGGCTCGAAATCCCTCGTCCCCATCACCGGTGCCGGCAGCGCGTGGGCCGTGTTGGGATTGGTGCGAAGCCGATGAATCGCCGGGAGCATGGTTTACTGTGCCACTCGGCGCAACGCTAACGGTCCCCAGCTTCCTGCAAGTTTGCGAACTCGTGCTGCGACTGGCATCGTCTGAACGCGAACCGTTTCCGGGCGAGTTGTAGTCTCAATCGGTCGTGTCATAATCCGGCCATGTTCACGCGCATTCAAACCCGAGCGTTTCGATGTTTGAAATCTGTCGATCAACGGTTGGGGCAGTTTCGCGCGCTGGTTGGTCCGAACGCCAGTGGGAAGACGACATTCCTGGACGTGATTGGTTTTCTGAGTGATTTAGTGCGGAATCGCGGCGACGTTTGGGAGACCGTGCAGGTCCGCAGCACCAATTTCCAGAAACTGCTGTGGATGGGCCAGGGAGATTCGTTTCAGCTTGCCATTGAGGCAGAGATTCCGATCGTGGTCCACAAAGCGATGGCTGAGGACAAGCAACGGTTCACTCAAGTCCGTTACGAAATCGAGATCGGTTTGAATGCGGACAGCAACGAGATTGGTTTGGACCACGAGACACTCTGGCTCACAGAACCCACCAAGGGGAAAGAGCAGACGCGCTCGTTGTTCCCCGCTTCGTTCGCCGATATGCCGTCGGTGCTGACTCGCTCCAAGAAGGGACAAAAAGCGGCGTTCACGAAGAAGCCTGGTGGCAACGACAACTATTACACCGAAGGCCGCAAGTCCTACATGCCTTCGTTCAAGCTGGGGCGAGGTAAATCCGCACTGGCAAACATCCCGGCGGACTCGGACAGCTTCCCAGTCAGTACGTGGTTTCGGACGCTGCTTGAGAAGGGTGTGCAAACTTTCGTACTCAACAGCCAAGTGATCCGACAACCGAGTCCACCCGGATTGGGCCGGCGGTTTCTCGCGGATGGCTCGAATTTGCCGTGGATCATCGCCGAGCTGCGTCGAGATTCAAAACGTTTTGAAGCCTGGCTGGCTCACGTCCGCACGGCCTTGGAGGACATTCAGGACATCGTCGTCGTCGAACGCCCTGAAGACCGGCATTGCTATGTCGTCATCAAATACGCCAGCGGCGCGGAGGTTCCGTCGTGGCTCGTCTCCGATGGCACCTTGCGACTGCTCGCTTTGACCATCCCTGCCTATCTCCGTGACTTGGAAGGAACGTTTCTGATCGAGGAGCCGGAGAATGGGATTCATCCGCGCGCGATCGAGACCGTATTGCAGTCGCTCACTTCCATGTACCACAGCCAAGTGCTGATCGCGACACACAGTCCGGTGGCGTTGAATATCCTCGAAGCCAAAGATGTGCTCTGCTTCGCCAAGGATGAATTGGGAGCGACGGACATCGTGTCGGGAGATCATCATCCCGCGCTGAGCGATTGGAAGCGCGGTGAACCGGATTTGGGCGTGCTCTTTGCCTCAGGGATCCTCAGCTAATCAACCATGAAAGACCTCGTCCTGCTCGTGGCTGACAAGAACGCGGAGTACGCGCTGAAGGGAGCGTTGCAGCAGACAGCCCGGCTCGGAATTCACCCTATCACTTTTGAGATTCGCGTACATCCCGGCCGAGATGGTGGAGTGCGCAAGACCGGTCCAGAAGTCCTCGCGAGGGAGCACCGGCGATTCTCGCACGCCCTGCTCGTCATGGACTTCGAGGGCTGCGGAGCGGACGGCGACGCCGTGACGTTGGAGGCCGAACTGGATGGCCAATTACGGGAAACTTGGTTCGACCACTCGAAGGCGATTGTCATTGAGCCAGAGGTCGATGTCTGGATGTGGGGTTCCGACAATGCGATTCACGATGTCGTCGGTTGGCCGCTCGATGACACGATCAGAGAATGGCTCCAGAAGAAGGGATATCACTTTCAAGCCAACGAAAAGCCGCTTCGCCCGAAGGAAGCTTTAGAGGCGGTGATTCAAGAAGCCAATCGGCCGAGGTCGTCCGCCCTTTATTACGAGATCGCCTCGTCGATCAGCCTCCGCAAATGCACGGATGCCGCGTTTCAACGACTGCGGCAGCAACTTGTCGGTTGGTTTCCTGAGTAGCCACGGGAGTCTCCTTCAATGATCGAATTTGCATTACACCGATCAGGCCGTCGCGCCTCGCTCGTGCTCATCGTCTTGCTGACTCAGACAACGGTGACTCAAGCCTTTGCTGATCCGCCCGGCTTCAAATCGCTAGCGATCGGCGATCACGCTCCGGATTTCGAGTTGCCGGGAGTCGATGACAAGCAGCACTCGTTGAAGATCTTTGCCGACGCACGGCTGCTGTTGGTCGTCTTCACCTGCAATCACTGTCCGACCGCGCAGGCCTACGAATCGCGGATCATGAAACTGCACGCCGACTACAAAGATTGAGGGGTCGCGCTGGTCGCCATCTCGCCGAACGATGACCAGGCGGTGCGGCTGGATGATCCCGAACAGAAAGACGCCGCGCTGAAAATCCTGCGAGAAAAGCACGTCGCCGGAACGAACTACATTTCGACGCTGCCCAGCCGCGATCGGTTTGCCGACGTGCTCGACAAAGAATGGGACGGCCCCGTCCCGTACACGCTGCTCATCGCCCCCGGCGGCAAAGTGATTTATCGCCACGGCAACCAGATCAAACCTTTGGAAGTCCGCCGGACGATCGTCGATGTCCTGGGCCGAACGTATGCGAACCGGCCTCCGAAGTGATGATCAGGCCTGAGCAGTCTCCTCATGGTGCCGGCCTCGCTTTGGCCGCTTGTGTGATCTCGCGTTTGCATACGCAGCGATATCTGTTTCGCCCGACCGTAAGAAATCCAAAAAGTCGATGCCTTTGTATTTGCATGTCTCGCAAATACTGAGCAGCACCAAGTAGTCGCGAAGGCCCTTTTCCGTAGTCACTCCGTTGATCACATGACGCAGCATCGCGAAGGCTTTGACCGCGTGCTCGGCGTTGTTGTTGTTCCAAGGGACACCGTCGTATTTCAGGAACGTAAACAGGGTGTCTCGGTTCTTCTCAAAACGCTGTTTGCACTTGGTTGCGAGCTCGCATTGAGTCTCGATCTTCGAGAGTTGCTTGAAGAATCGATCCACGGACGCCAAGTGCTTCCTCAAGAAGTGGCTTTTCAGGCCATAGCGATCAACGCTCTCCACCATTGGCTTCAGCAAGTCCGCAAAGCTCTTCGCGAGCCGTTTGAGTTCCTCGTCGTATGGGTGCTTCAACACATCGTCGTTCAAGTCTCGAATGAGATGGATCAAACACTTTTGCTGAGGACATTGGATGCCGTCGTAGGCTGCGTAGAAATCAGTCACCAAGACACCCTTGAAGTCTTTCAGCATGTTGTGGATGGTGTCGCCGTGTCGCGTCTCGCTATAGAAGTAGGCCACTTCTTGCATGTTCGCGATGACCCATACGAATCCGTCCCTGCCGCGCACACTGACTTTTGTCTCATCAACGTGGAGCAGTTGACCGCTGCACAGTTTCTTGACGAGCCTTTGGTAAGAGTCTTCGTATGTCTTCGCTGCCTTAGTTTTGATTTCATGTGTCCTTCCGACTGCCGAAGGAAAACCGAACACCTTGCTGATGCTGCGGTCGACCGTTTCTTGCGGCAGCCGCAGTCCGATGTTTTGGTAGATTGAGTACGCGATCATCCCGGGGCCATACTTGCTCCGAGTCCAGGGTCTGTCCGGCGGTTGGAATGTTGCCCCGCATTTCAAACATTCGTAGCGATGAAATTTGTAACGGGTTATCCACCTCTTGATTCCGTGCCGCATGAGCTTGATGTCAAGAACGGTCTTGCTTGCCTTATTCTTATGAGCCACCTTTGTCGAGTTGCACTTTGGGCACGAACGAGGCCGCGCAAGTTCAATTTCCGTATTGGGCGATAACGCAGGTTGGGTTTTTGAAGCCTGTCTCAAAGCACGCTTCACGCTCTTATTGGACTTCACGTAAATCCGCTCGCGTTGGTAGTCCCAGTACGCGGCTTTGTTGATGACATCGAGTTCCGGAAAAACAAACTTGTTGCGTTTGAAACCGTGCGGATGCTCACGCTTCAGTCGCGTTGCGTCCACGAAATCGTCTTGCTGTGAGGCTTCGTGATCTGACAAAGCTTGTTGCTGCAACTCGACCAACTTGATTGCCACCAGTTCAAGTGCCGCACAGTCATCCGCGTTGTACGTGCAAAGCGTCTGTTTCACCGATGGCTCTCTGGAAGTTGTCCATTCGTGATATCGCGCGATTGTTTGCACTCCGGATGCCGTCGAATCGGACCATCGGAATCCAAGGTGTCCGGCGATTTCCTTCAGTCCGTTGGAGAAGGTCGGAAAGTAAACCTGTCCAAAGATCACAGACACGAGGTTAACCGCAGACGCGAAGGCTTTGGCTGGGCCAGAGCCTTCGGGTGGCTCTCCGTAGCGTTCGCACATTCGTTTCAAAAAAGCTGTCTCGAAGCTTCCGTAGTGCATCAAGACCGGACTCCCGACTTTTGACAGGACACCGAGGAAGTCAGTCCAGATTCGCTCCTCTTCGGCCACGCTGTCGGCCCAAAGGCTGTGCTGAATCACTCCCTGAGAAGTTGGAATCCGAATGCCGATCAGGTAATAGAAATCGGAATCAGGAAGACCCTCGACGTCCAGATACACCGGCGTTCCTTCTGTGTCATGGTAGCCAGCAAGGTGAGCTCGTCCTTTTCGACGGCCATCTGCCTGCATCGAGTTTGAAACTCACACTCAGAACAATGACGATTCAGAACGAGGTCCGGAGGGGACTTTGCTGAAAGCAAAGCTGTGATTTTTCCAGTGAGTTTCTGCACCTCGCTCACAAGGGCGGCGGTGTTTACCTTCGTTGTGACCTGGTCGTCCCCGTGAATGATCTTGCCGAATCCGACTTCGCGTCCGAGTTGTTTTGATAACACGAACGCGTTGAAGGCCAGCAGCAGCTTGTCGTCACGGGTGAGTTTATTCCTGACGATGAATTGAGTCGGGATGAACTGGCCGGGCCTGCCTCGCCCTAATGACGGAACCCTCTCGACCACATGAATGCTGGATTCCAATTGCTGCACGCTGACCATGATGTCTGTGGCCATCCGCCAATTAGCCGTCTTCAGTTTGTCCGCGTCGTCCACACCGAAGACGCATTCATCGGGCGTGGCTTCCGCTGTAATGCACTTGATCCCCTCGCTTTGGTAAAAATCATTCTCTGTTCGATACCAATCGGCGTACACGTTTCCTGTGCCCGTTTCACCGAGCGACAGGAGAAAGCATTTGGTTGGACACTTGAGAAAGGCTTCAAAAAGCGTGGCGGAGATGTTCATTCCGAGAACCTCACCAAGTCGGCTCATCGAGTCACTGTCTGTTGGCCGAAGGTCGGCGCGATACTCTGGGTGCGGGTGTCACGCGAGCGATTCGGGTTGGCGATTGCCCTTCGAGACTTCGGATAGAATTCTCATCACGCCCAACATCTACGAGGGATCGAAGCCAGCGGCGGTCATAGTGGTCATTTCCTCGTGGAAAAGGCAAATCGGAGCGGGCCGACCCAGCTTGAACGTAATGCTGCGTTGGACCACGCGAGAGTTTCGGCTCATAATGAAGTACAGAAAGCTGTCCGCATCAAACAGGAGTCTGGCATGTCATCCACGACTGTCGCGCAACGTTCCGAGACGAGTGAAGCCGCGATCTTTTCTCGCGTGTGGGAGGATGAAAAAAAGGCCCTGTCTCTCACGGTGGCTCGTCATGTTTTGAAGCTGCGGTTTTCGGCGAAGGACGAAGCTCGGATGCACGAACTGGCGGCGAAAAACTGTGCGGGCGAACTCACGGCGGAAGAAGCCGACGAACTCGACAACTTCGTGAAGGTGGGTGATCTCCTGGCACTGCTGCAATCGAAAGCCCGCCAACGTTTGCGAAAAACGCGCGCGGGAGCCGCTCGGCATGGATGAATCGCTGGTGGCCGCCGTGCGCCGGCGAGCGGGCGGTCTGTGCGAGTACTGTCGGCTGCCGGACACGTTGCATCCGGGAGCGTTTGAACTTGAGCACGTCATTCCGAAGCAGCACGGCGGACCGACCACGCTGTCCAACCTCGTGTATGCGTGCCTGCACTGCAATCGTCACAAAGGTCCGAATTTGGCGGGGATCGAGCGCGCTGGTGCCGTCAGCCAACTGATTCCACTCTTCAATCCACGACGACACAAATGGAATCGCCATTTTCGTTGGAATGGGGCGCTGT
This sequence comes from uncultured Planctomycetaceae bacterium, assembly GCA_964430385.1. Classification (GTDB taxonomy): domain Bacteria; phylum Planctomycetota; class Planctomycetia; order Planctomycetales; family Planctomycetaceae; genus CAYSHJ01. The sequence goes on along the minus strand of CAYSHJ010000101.1, from coordinate 10,179 downwards.
TGCTCGGCCGCACAGCGATCGGTCGCGTGACGGCCCAGGTCTTGGCAATGAATGAACCGCTGCGAGTGACACTGCGCGAAGAATTGCTCGCAGAGGGGTTGTTTCCATCAGCTACAACATGAGCGCTGAAGAGCTATCATGAAAGCCGTGGCTTCGATATCTGGCTCTGTTGTTCGGGTTCGCAATTGGGAGACTGATCCATGCGTCTCACTTCGCTCGCGCTCATCGTCTTACTGACTCAGACAACGGCGGCTCATGCCTTTGCCGATCCGCCCGGCTTCAAATTGCTGGCCATCGGCGCTCGCGCTCCGGATTTCGAGTTGCCGGGAGTCGATGACAAGCAGCACTCGTTGAAGATCTTTGCCGACGCACGGCTGCTGTTGGTCGTCTTCACCTGCAATCACTGTCCGACCGCGCAGGCCTACGAATCGCGGATTATGAAACTGCACGCCGACTACCGGGCAATCGTCGATGTCCTGGGCCGAACGTATGCGAACCGGCCTCCGAAGTGACGACGCTGAGTTCGGTTTGAAGCTGGCCGGAGCGATCAACATCACGCTGATTGAGGTCCAGTGGGAAGGACGGCGTCTTCAATGTGTGAACGCTCGGCGGTTGCCGGCCGAGATCGGCGGAAGCGGGCGCACCAGAGGCGGAAGCGGTCGAGGTACAGGTAGACCACCGGTGTGGTGTAGAGCGTCAGCAGTTGGCTGAAGATGAGTCCGCCGACGATGGCGATTCCCAGCGGACGACGCAGTTCCGCACCGTCGCCCATTCCCAGCGCGAGCGGCAGGCCGCCCAGCAGTGCGGCCATCGTGGTCATGGTGATCGGGCGGAAGCGGAGCAGGCAGGCTTCGAAGATCGCCGCCTCGGGGGACTTGCCGCGGTGGCGTTCGGCTTCCAGAGCGAAGTCGATCATCATGATTGCGTTCTTCTTCACGATGCCGATCAGCAGCAGAATGCCGATCAACGCCATCACGTTGAGTTCCGTACGGCAGACAAGCAGCGCTAACAGCGCTCCCACCCCTGCGGACGGAAGTGTGGAAAGAATCGTGAGCGGGTGAATGTAGCTCTCGTACAAGATCCCCAACACGATGTAGACAGTGACCAAGGCAGCCAAGATGAGCAATGGCTGGTTGCTCAATGAGGCTTGAAAGGCTTGGGCGGTGCCCTGGAATCGGCCTTGGATGTTTTCCGGCATTCCCAGTACTCGCGCGGCTTGTTCGATCTTTGGGACGACCTCGCCGAGCGACGTGTCCGGTGACAAATTGAACGAGATCGTCACCGACGGGAACTGCCCGGAATGATTGACCGACAAGGCCGTGTTGATCGACGTCTGACGGTACAACGTGTTGAGCGGAATCTGGGCGTCGCGCGGACCGCGCACAAAAATGTGCCGCAGCGAATCGGGATTCTGCGAGAACTCCGGCTCGACTTGCATGACGACGTGATATTGATTCAGCGACTTGTAGATCGTCGAGACCTGTCGCTGTCCGAAGGCGTCGTAGAGCGTGTTGTCGATCGTCGCCATGCTGATGCCCAGCCGAGCAGCGGTGGTGCGGTCGATATTCAATCGAGTTTGCAAACCTCGGTTCTGCTGATCACTGTTGACATCGACGACGCCGTCCACCTTGCGGACTTCGCGCAGCAGCTTGGTGCTCCATTGATTCAACTCGTCGAGACTGTCGCCGCGGAGCGTGTATTGATACTGAGAACTGCTCGCTCGGCCGCCGACTCGCAAATCTTGCACGGCTTGCAGATAGAGGTTGGCTCCCGGAATCCGCGAGACTTTGCTGCGGATTCTCGCGATGACCTCGTCGGCGCGCAGCTGGCGTTCCTTCAGCGGCTTGAGGGAAACGAACATGCGGCCGGAATTCGCGGACCCACCGCCACCGCCGCCAGTACCGCCGATGAACGCGATCAATCCCTCCACCGCGGGGTCTTCCCCCACGGCTGCGGTGAATTGTTGAAGCAAGCGCGACATCGACTGAAACGAAGTGTCTTGGTCGGCCTGCAAGCTGCCCGACAAACGGCCGGTGTCTTGTTGCGGAAAGAACCCTTTGGGCACGATCACATACAAGTAGATCGTCAAACCGATCGTCGAGAGCGTGACGAGCATCGTGCTGCGTTGATGTCGCAGCACCCAGGCCAGCGTTCGCTCGTACCAACCGAGAATCCAGTCGAACACGCGCTCGCTGGCTCGATACAGGCGGCCGCGCCGCTGCTCGCCTTTCGACTTCAGCAGGAACGCGCACATCATCGGAGTTGTTGTGAGTGAAACCAGCAACGAGACGCCGATAGCGACCGAGAGCGTTACGGCGAACTCGCGAAACAGCCGGCCGACAACGCCGCTCATCAACAGAATCGGAATGAAGACCGCCACCAGCGACACGCTGATCGACAGGACGGTGAAGCCGATTTCCTTGGCTCCTTGAAGGGCGGCCTTCATCGGCGGAACACCCTCTTCCAGATGCCGAGTGATGTTCTCGACGATGACGATGGCATCATCGACCACGAAGCCGGTTGCGATCGTCAGCGCCATCAGCGAAAGATTGTCGAGGCTGTAACCGGCGAGATACATCACGCCGAACGTCCCGACCAACGAGACGGGAACGGCAACGCTGGGGATTAACGTCGCGCGCACATCTCGCAGAAACAGGAAGACCACCAGAATGACCAACGCGACCGAGATCATCAGCGTGAATTGCACGTCGTGCAGCGATGCGCGGATCGTCGTGGTTCGGTCCATTGCCACGGAGAGGCTCATGTCCGCCGGAATCTGTGCGTCGAGTTGCGGCAGTAAAGCGCGGATGCGATCGACCGTCGCGATGATGTTGGCTCCCGGTTGCCGGAAGATAATCAGCGTGATTGCCGGCTTTCCGTCGGACATTCCGAACGCGCGAATGTCCTCGACCGAATCGGTGACGGTGGCGATGTCCTTCAACCGGATCGGTGCTCCGTTGCGATAGGCGACGAACAACGGTTCGTACTCCGCCGCCGTTAGCAGTTGATCGGTCGCGGTGATCGACCATGTGCGGCTGTCGTCGGCAATCTGCCCTTTGGGACGGTTGGCGTTCGCGGCCCCCAGTACCGCGCGGAGATCCTCCAGGCCAATGCCGAAATGATTGAGAACCGTTGGGTTGATATCGACTCGCACGGCAGGCGCTGAGCCGCCACCGACGTGGACCTGTCCGACACCCTGAACTTGCGCGACTCGTTGCTGCAAGATCGTTGCGGCCGCGTCATACATCTGGGGCTTGGTGTAGGTCTCCGAGGTGATCGCGAGGATCATGATCGGCGAATCAGCCGGATTGACTTTGCGGTACGATGGATTGTTTGGCAGGTTGGCCGGCAGTTGACCGCGTGCCGCGTTGATCGCGGCTTGCACATCGCGAGCCGCCGCATTGATGTCGCGGTCGAGATCAAACTGCATGGTAATCGACGTCGAGCCGAGCAAACTCGTCGAAGTCATTTCCGCGATGCCGGCAATTCTTCCGAACTGTCGCTCCAAAGGCGTGGCGACGGCGGAGGCCATCGTGTCGGGACTCGCGCCCGGCAACGACGCACTCACTTGGATCGTGGGAAAGTCCACCTGCGGCAGCGGCGAAACGGGCAGCAATCCGTAGCCGAGTGCTCCCGCCAGCATGATCGCCACCGTGAGCAACGTCGTTCCGACCGGCCGATGAATGAACGGAGTTGAGAGGCTCATAGTTCGTAGGTTAGAAGTTACAGCAACTTTGTCGAAAGGAATCGACTTGTGACATCGTACCGGATTCAACCGCTTGAAGCGTCGGAGCGAACTTGAGCTTGGAGGGGTGGTCACAATTTGTGACCACATCGGACATTTCATCGGGGGTGAGTTGATGCCGATCAACTTGAGTTCGATCAGATTGATCAAATCGCTTCGCGTTTTGTCGGCGATAGGTCGTGCGGTTCGGTAGAACTTTCTGGCAACCGCCGGGCCAACGTCATATGCTTTTCGGTGATTGAAAGAAATCGGAGGCGATCATGGAAACTGTCGAACAATTGACTGAAAAAATCTTGCGGCTTTCCGCGAATGAGCGTGGGCGATTGGCACTTGATGTCTTAGACAGTTTGGCTGCGGATGATCTTCAATCGGGCGATTCGGATTCTGTTTGGTTCGACGAATTGGACGCCCGCTCCGAAGCGTACGCGCGTGGCGAAATTCAGTCGGCGGATTGGCGGATCGCGATTGAGGAAGTTCGCCGAGAACTCGACGGTGTGGAGCGACCATGATCGCTCGCATGTTGGAACCAGCTCGCGCGGAAATGCGTCGCGCCGCGGTTTGGTACGAGCAGCGACAAGCCGGCTTGGGCCGACGATTCTTGGAAGCATTGTGGAATGTGCTGGACCACATCGAACGTCAACCAGACGGTTTTCCGCGTCTGGAAACATATCGCGGTCGTCGTCAATTTCGTCGCGCCAGATTGCGACGTTTTCCCTACTTCGTGGTCTACGAATACCTTTCCGAAGAAACGGTGATCGTGGCGATTTCCCACGCCAAGCGACGGACGCACTATTGGCTTCGCCGAAAGTTTGATCGCTGAACGGCTCAGACGTCCTCCCGCGATGGCGATTCCGACGCGACGGTCAGGCCCAGGCGTGTGGCCCAGCGGTCAAACCACAGATAAATTACCGGCGTCGTGTAGAGCGTGAGGATCTGGCTGAAGATCAGCCCGCCGATGATCGTGATGCCGAGCGGACGGCGCAGCTCCGAACCGACGCCTGTGCTCACTGCGAGAGGGACCGCTCCCAGAAGCGCGGCCATCGTCGTCATCATGATCGGACGGAAGCGCAGCAGACACGCCTCATAGATCGCATCGCGCGGCGATTTGCCTTCGCTCCGCTGAGCGTCCAGAGCGAAGTCGATCATCATGATCGCGTTCTTCTTCACGATGCCAATCAGCAAGATGATCCCAATCAGAGCGATCACACTCAGATCGATGCGGCACAGTAGTAAGGCGACCAATGCACCCACTCCCGCCGATGGCAGCGTTGAGAGAATCGTGATCGGGTGGATGTAGCTCTCGTAGAGCACTCCCAGCACGATGTAGACCGTGACCAACGCGGCTAGAATCAGCAGCGGTGTGTTCTTCAGCGACGCTTGGAACGCCTCGGCCGTCCCTTGGAATCCGGCGATGATGCTGGGCGGGAAGCCGAGTTCCTGGTTGGCCGATTGAATTGCCTCGACCGCTGCACCCAGCGAGACACCGGGAGCCAAATTGAATGAGATCGTCACCACCGGAAACTGTCCCTGATGATTCACGGCCAAGGGCGCGGTCGTCTCTTCAATCCGGGTGAAAGAACCGAGCGGCACCGGGCTGCCACTTGGCGGCCGGATATAAATCTCCTCCAGATCACGAGGCTCGTTCTTGAATTCGGGTTTGACTTCCAGCACCAGCCGGTACTGGTTCAACTGCGTGAACATGATCGAGACCTGCCGTTGCCCGAAGGCGTCGTACAGCGCGTCGTCAATCATCTGCGGAGTGATGCCGAGTCGCGAAGCCGTGTCGCGGTCGATGACGACTCGCGCCTGCAAGCCTTCGTTCTGTTGATCGCTGGCCACGTCGTGCAGTTGGGGCAGAGCTTGCAGCTTGCCCAAGAATCGCGGAGCCCACTCACTGAGTTCCTTCGCGTTCGGAGTCTCCAAGCTGTACTGGTACTGAGTGCGGCTGACGCGCGTCTCGACCGTCAGATCCTGAACCGGCTGCATAAACAGCGTGATCCCCGGCACCTCGGCGAGTCGCGTTTGCAAACGGCGGATGACCTCGGAAGCAGAGATGCGTCGCTCCTCCTGCGGTTTCAAATTGATCTGTATTCGTCCGCTGTTGATGGTCGTGTTCGTTCCGTCGATGCCGATGAAACTCGACAGGCTGGCGACGGCTGGATCTGTCAGAATCGCGCGATTCAGCTCCAATTGCCGCTGGGCCATCGCCTCAAAGGAAATGTTCTGCGGTGCCTCGGAGATACCCAGGATCACGCCCGTGTCCTGCACCGGAAAGAAACCCTTGGGCACGACGAAATAAAGTTGGACCGTCGCGGCCAGCGTCGCCACGGCGACCAGCATCGTCAGCGTTTGGTGACGCAACACCCGCGTCAACGTCTTGCCGTAGAGCCAGATCACGGCGTTGAAGACGGATTCGGACGCGCGATACAACCAGCCGTGTTGCGAGGGGGGCGTGTGACGCAGCAGTTTGGCGCACATCATCGGCGTGAGCGTCAACGAAACGTTTGCCGAGACGAGAATCGTGACGCTCAACGTGACAGCGAACTCGCGGAACAGTCGCCCGACAATGTCTCCCATGAACAGTAGCGGAATCAGGACCGCGATCAGCGAGACGCTCAACGAAACAATCGTGAAGCCGATCTGTTCCGAACCTTTGAGAGCTGCTGCCAACGGCGACTCGCCCTCTTCGATGTAGCGCATGATGTTCTCGATCATCACGATCGCGTCATCAACGACAAATCCAGTGGAGATCGTCAGGGCCATCAGCGTCAAATTGTTGAGGCTGTAGCCGAGCAAATACATCACGGCAAACGTGCCGACCAACGACAATGGCACGGCCACGCTGGGAATGACCGTCGCCGACAGATTGCGCAAGAATAAGAACATCACCATCACGACCAGCGCGATGGTCAGCATCAGTTCGACCTGCACGTCGTCAATCGAAGCCCGGATCGTGACCGTCCGGTCGGTCAGGATCGAGACGTTGATCGAGGCCGGCAGCGAATCCTTCAGTTGAGGTAGCAATGCCTTGACGCGATCAACCACCTCGATGATGTTGGCACCCGGTTGCCGCTGGATGTTGAGAATCACGGCGGGAGCTTCGTTCATCCAAGCCGCCTGCCGCACATTTTCCGCTCCGTCGATCACGTCAGCGACATCGGCCAACTGCACCGCCGCACCGTTGCGATAGGCGATGATCAATCGCCGATATTGGTCGCTCGTCAGCATCTGATCGTTCGCGCCGATCGTGTACGCCTGCCGGCTGCCGTCGAAGCTCCCCTTGGCTTGATTGACGTTCGCTTGAGCCAGCGCCGCTCGCAGATCCTCCATATTGAGCCCCAGCGCCGCCAGCGAGGTCGGATTCGCTTGAATGCGGATGGCCGGCTTCTGACCGCCGCTGATACTGACCATGCCGACGCCGGCTAACTGCGAGATCTTCTGAGCCAATCGCGTGTCAGCGAGGTCTTCAACCTTCGACAGCGGCATCGTTTCGGACGACAGAGCCAGCGTGAGAATCGGAGCATCGGCCGGATTCGTCTTCGTATAGATCGGCGGGTTGGGCAGATCGCGCGGCAGAAAGCTCGATGCCACGTTGATCGCCGCTTGAACCTGTTGCGCTGCAACGTCGATGTTCAATTCCAAGTCAAACCGCAACGTGATCACCGAGCAGCCTTCGGAGCTGGTCGAGGTCATCTGAGTCAAACCCGGCACTTGTCCGAACTGCCGTTCGAGCGGGGCGGTGACGGACGACGCCATCACGTCGGGGCCGGCACCCGGATAAAACGTCACGACTTGGATCGTCGGATAATCGACCTGCGGCAACGCTGAGACCGGCAACTGCCGATAAGCCACCGCGCCCGCGAGCAGGATCGCAATCATCAGCAGCACCGTCGCGACCGGCCGCAGAATAAAAGGCCGGGACGGATTCATCGCGAGTCCTTCCTGCCAGCCTCTTCGCGTTCATTCGCCGGCTCTTTCTTCGAGTTGGCGCTGTCAGATTTCTTCTCCTTCTGGCGCGTCGTGATCTTGGCACCGGGTTGCAGTTTGTCGATGCCATCCGTCACGACGATTTCGTCGGCCCCCAGCCCCGATTCAATCGACGTCTCGGCACCTTCCGTTGGTCCAATCACAACGTTCCGCAGTTCCACAGTCTCATCCGCTTGGACGACATAGACGAACATCGAAGTCGGACCTCGCTGCACCGCCGCCGAGGGCACCACGATCGCGTCGCGCTGCGTGTCGATATGCAACCGCGCGTTGACGAACTGGTTGGGAAACAGCCGGCCGTCCTCGTTCTCGAACATGGCCTTCAGTCGCACGGTGCCGGTCGTCGGATCGACTTGATTGTCGATGGCCATGAGCTTGCCGCGCGCGAGTTTCGTCTTGAAGTCACGGTCAAACGCATCGACGGTCAAAGTCGCTCCCCCGCTTTTCTGTTTGAGCACCCGCGCAATGTCGTCCTGCGGAATCGTGAACACGAGAGCGATCGGTTGCAGTTGAGTGATGACCGCCATGCCACTCGGGTCGTTCGCTCGAACGATGTTGCCTTGATCGACCAATCGCAGTCCGATACGACCGCTGATCGGAGCCACGATGCTGCAATACGTGAGTTGTAGCTTGGCGTTGGCTACGGTGGCCTGAGCGGCTCGCAGCGTTCCCTCGACTTGCTGCACAATCGCGGATTGCTCGTCCACCTCTTGCGCGGTCGCCGACTTGGTCGTCAACAATTCCTTCAGCCGAGACAACGTCAACTTGGCCGCCTTGCGTATCGCCTCATCCCTGGCCAGTTGGCCTTCCGCCTGCTCACGCTGCACCTCGAACGGGCGCGGGTCAATCTCGGCGAGCAACTCTCCTTCGCGAACCATCTGGCCTTCGTCGAAGGCGACCTTGATCAACTCCCCTTCGACACGGCTGCGGATCGTGACCATCTTGAACGCGGTCACCAAGCCCAGTCCATTGAGATACAAATTCATGTCTCGTTGCTGCACGGTCGCCGTCACGACCGGGACAGCTCGCGCCGCAGTCTTGGGCGGCGGGGCGCTGCCACTGAGCATCGGAGTGATCCACGGCAGCCAACTGACTCGGTAGTACCAGGCCGCCACAACCACGGAGGTCACCAGCACCCGCAGCCACCAGTTCGTTTTCGTCGTGAGCACTAACCCTCCCAAAGGGGAGTGGGGACCGGACGTGCTGGTCGACGTGGCGTCGGTGTTCACGCCAGTAACTCCGCTCGCACCTGTCCATCGCCGACGGCAACGACGGGTTGGTTGAGTTGATTGGGAACGGTAACGTGCGGATCGACGCCCAGCAGATGCAGCGTTGTGGCGAGGATGTCTTTGGGCGAGACCGGCGTGCTGGCGACGTAGCCTCCTTGCGCGTCCGACTTGCCGACGACTCGGCCGCGCGCGATGCCGCCGCCGGCGAACGCGGCGGAATAGACGCTCGACCAATGATGCCGCGCGGCTCCGCGCGGCTTCGAGTCGATTTTGGGGGTGCGACCGTGCTCGGAAATGCACAGCACGAGCGTCTCGTCGAGCAACCCACGTTCATCGAGATCACGCAGCAGCGCGGGATACGCTTGATCGAACACGGGCAACAAGTATTCCTTCAAGCGCGGATAGTGATTCGCGTGCGTGTCCCAACAACTGCCGCCGAAGAGTTCGAACGGATCCCAAAACACCGACACGAACTTGGTCCCAGCCTCGACCAAGCGTCGCGCGGCGAGACAGGACTGTCCGAACAACGTCCTGCCGTAACGTTGTCGCAGTTCGGCCGGCTCGCGTTGCACGTCCAGTGCGTCGCGGACCTTGTTCGTGGTCAGCAGCGAGTACGCCGTCTGCTGCTGTTGCGAAAAACTTTCGATGCCGCGATGTCCCTCCAGCCACACTCGCGAGTCATCGAATTGCTTCAGCAACAATCGTCGCACATCGAAGCGATCGGCGGACAAGCCTTCGAGCGGTCCGGTCTCGGACAAACGGAATCGGCCGTCGAGCGTGGTGCCTCCGAATGGATCAAGGACTTGTTTCGTTTGAGCGTCCGTCAGTCGCGGCACGATTCGCGTGCCGGAGCCATCGAAGTCGGTCCAGATCGGGTCGTAGGCACTCCCGAGAAATGAGGCGTACGGTCCGGCAAGCGTGGGGAGATCCGACTTCGAGCCGAATCGCCACGGCAGGCCGATATTGTTCGGCACCGACGCGTCGCGTGACGCTCGCGGCCGACGTCGGTCGAGGTAATCCACAACCGAGCCGACATACGGCCAGTGCATGGGGTCGCGCGGTTTGGCTTCGATGTCAGGCGTGTACGTCGGCATGCCAGTCACCGCGTAGGCCACGCCGTGAACCGGATACGGATGTGACATCGAGCGAACGACCGTCATTTTGTCCATCACCTGCGCCGTCTGCGGCAGCAACTCGCCGATCGCGACGCCCGGCACG
>CAYSHJ010000100.1:0-6657 GCA_964430385.1 uncultured Planctomycetaceae bacterium | reverse complement strand
GGCCAAGTGTCAGTCAAAGGTAGTCACCCGCGACGTTGCGTGGTGACAAAGTGTCAGTCAACGGTAGTCAGTGTTTGCGATGCTTGTTTGTTGGCTTGTAGTCGATGGTTTTGATCTTGGGGTGGTCATGTGGTTCACGACGTCTGAGCTTGAAGTAAGTGATCTCGCCTCGAGTGAGATCAACTTCGCAGCGGACGAGTCGATGCGGCCAAGTGGCATCGAGTGGGAAGGTGTGCCCCAGCAGGGAGACGGCTCCCTGATCGTTCGTGCGACGGATGAAAATCACGGTGCCTTGAAGCTTCCGTTGAGCATTGAACGTCCAATCTTCGGGGTAAGGTCGGCGACGGGGAGCATCCTGGATGCGGATGGCCGAGCGTTGATGCACGGCCTTCACAAAGCGGTCGGATTGCTGCTGGACTTCTTGGAGCGACTCGAAGGTGAACCGTTGCCAGACCTTTTGTTGCCACCGACCGTTGTAGGCTTCGATCGAGGCTTGAAAGCCATTCTCGCGCGGTGGCGCGAACACAGGAGTCACACCCAGTTGCAGGCACATTCGCGTGACACGACCAAAGACATCGGCGTGCAGACGCGGACCTTGAAACACGGTGTCGTTGTCGAACTGCATGTAGCCCGGAAGACCATGCTTTCGCCAATGCTGCTCCAACGATTTCAGCACGGAATCCGTGGTCCAGCAGGCTTTCACGAAGCTGTTCGTCAGGCCGCCATGCAGGCTGATCAGGTTGAAGATTTCGACCTGTTGGCCTCCGCGAATCACCAGTCCTTCGACCAGATCTCCGCTGTCGAGTTCGACTTTTCGCTGAGCCACGCGTGGCAAGTACCAGCCCTTCGGCGGTGGAGGCCGACGGACACGCCGCCGACCGTCCAGCGCCCCGCGTCTCGCCAAGATGCGCCCGATCGTCCGCAACGAGGGGATCTTCTTCCGAGGAGACTTCCGCGGATGTTCGACCAGCTCGCGCCGAATCGCTGCGGCTCCAAACTCGCCCAGCGCACTGATCGTTTGCAACTGGCGACGGACTTTCAAGATCACGTCTTCGACCGACGACGGAGTGGCCTGTGTGGCGCGTCGCCCACCGCGCGGACGATCGCTCCAATCCACGCGATCCAGCCGCTCGTCGCCCGCACGCGCCATCCAGACCTGGACCGTTCGCAAACTCACGCCACAAGCCTTCGCGACCGCACGCATCGACGTGCCGCGACGAACCCGCGAAACCATTCCGCGACGAACATCCTCCAAAGACTTTTTGAACCATCTCCATTGCCCTTGAAAGAATCTACTTCTACCACTGACTACCTTTGACTGACACGCGGGTGACTACCTTTGACTGACACTTGGCCCATTAGCCGGAGGTTGAGCGCAGCGACACCTCCGGTCAGTGTTTGTTCGAGCCATCGCACCCCAGCGAGGTGCCAGCCAATTTGGCTGCGACCCCGCTGGGGTCGAATCCCTGAGAATCCTTGTACCGGAGGCGTCGCTTCGCTCAGCCTCCGGCTAATGGCTGCCAAGCCTCCGGCTTGAAAACAGGTCGCTGTTCACAGGTGATTCCTTCGTGACCAACTTTTCTGACGCACGCCCTCCGGCGTCCGTTGTCCCGTGATCTCCCGCGCGCGGCAGATCACCAATCGTGCCGCGCGCGGCCTCGTCCCGCAATCGGCCGCGCGGAGTGCCATTGCCGCGGGGCTTCGCTCACCAGTGACCTTGGACGCGATCCCTCCCGCAGCACGACGGCGACTTCCTGCATGATCTTCTTGAGTAGCCCAGACCCGTGCGTTGTTGCAGAGGAACAGAGATGAAGAATTCTGATCGGATCACAATTCGAGCCTCGGCCGGCGGATTCGGGTCTTGTCATTCGCACAAGGGGTTTGCATGATGGCCTTGGTTGTACCAATCGTTTTTCGATTGGTGTTAGATTTGTCCGCTGTTTGTCTGGACACCGGAACAACGGTTGTTGGCGGTCAAGGAACTGTTGGAAGTCGTCGAAGCGTCCGATGCGGGACGAACGGCTTTGCGTCACGACCCTTTTCAAGCAGGTCAAGAGGCCGAGTGGCAGAGGTGCATGAGTGACTTCCTCCGACAACAACTCGCCCAGCAGCCTCGGTGACAAACTCTTGGCCACCTTATGCACTGTATTCGTGCCCTTCTTGCGGCCAACGTTGGCCGGATCGACCTGGAATGGGTCCGTCGCGAATGGGCACAATTTTCCGGTCTCGATCCATCCCGAATGGCGCAGTTTGAAGTGATGGTCCAAGAATTTTCCGAACCGCCGACCCAATGACAGCATCGTTAGTCTGGCGGAAACCACAACCTTGCCCACGGCAATGTTCCAGGAGTTCTACGTGCCGTGACTTTTCGATGCGACATCGCGGAAAGTTATAGCGCGGGGTTCGCCCGCAACCAAAAATGGCTAGCGGGGGGCGTTAGCCCCCCGGTGGCATTCGCGTCTGTGGATGTTCCGCGAACCGGGGGGCTAACGCCCCCCGCTAGCCAGAAGATTTGCGCGCCGTGCCCAAATTCCAAACGATTGCAGTCCAGAGTGGCAACGTCAGGTCGCCTGGCGTGTGAGTCCCAGGGGCGTCGGTGTGAGCCGGCCGTCATCGTGATTCTGACAGTCGCGATGTTCGTGACCGACGCGCTTCGCGCCGATGAGGCCACTGCGCGATTTTACGAACAGCTTCGGCAGCGGCAGTTTTTCAGTTTGGTCGAAGCCGACTGCTTGCGACGGCTCGAAGGGCAATCGCTGGGCGAACGGGATCGCGGCGAAATCGTCTTGGAACTTTCACGCACGTACGCCGCGCATGCGTGGCAGACGTTTGGGGCCGAGCAAGACGATTTGTGGCGGCGAGCGCGGCAAGTCGTCAGCGAGTTCCTCGAACAATTCCCGCGACACGCGCGGCGCGAGTTGTTCGACGTGCAGCGCGCGTTGATTGATCTCGGTCAAGCCGAGTGGTCGCTCGCTCAGACGGAGTTGCGTCCGGATGATCGCGAACTCCCGCAGCGCGGATCATCGGCGGTCGATGCGGCGATTCAGCGTCTCACCGCGCTTGAAAAGTCGGTCGGGCAAGACCTCAGACAAGGCTCGGCGGCGGGAAGTCCGAAGACGACGGGTGAGGCCGACAAGCGATTGACTCTGTTTGAACGGCGAGCGTTGTGGCAGCAGATTCGCTTGCGCCTCGGAACGGCGCGGCTTGTTCAAGCTCAGTTACAGGCGGCCAACGCCGCGGATCGAGCAGCCTCGCTCGTCGCGGCCGACGAGTGGTTGTTACCGCTCGCGGTGGGGCCGAACGGTGATCGACTGACTTGGGAGAGTCAGCTCGCGTTGGCGGAGGTCACTCGATTGCGAGGCGACCTCGATCGCGCGGCGAAGATGTTGGCGACGTTGGACAAGAATCTCGGCACCGACGCTCCGAAGGAAGTGCGCGAACGATTCGTCATCGAACGCATCCGCTGGTGGCTGGCGAAGCGGCAACCGGCCGAAGCGGCGGCGTGGATGATTGAGCAACGGCGCGGCGGCTTGGCGATGTCCAGCGAGTTGAGCTTTTGGCAGGTCCAGATCGAGCTTGAACTGTGTCGGTTCGCGACGGTGCGCGGCGACGCCGAGTTAGCGAATGAATTGTGGACTCAAGCGGATGCCGAGGTCGTGCGGCTCGAACAAAGCGAAGGGGGCTATTGGGCGGCGCGCGCCAAGCGGGAGTGGCAGCTCGAACGGGAAATGAAGGAATACGGCCGTGAGTTGGCGACGCTGGTGCGACGTGCTCGTGCGGCCTTCGTAGCGGGAACGCCGGACGAGGCGCTCCAACTCTTCGACACAGCGATCGCTGCGGCAAAGCAGGCGAATCAGCGAGAACTGTTGCTGCAACTGGCCGACACGCGGGCGTCGTTGCTGTTTCAAGCGGGCAAGTACGACGAAGCGGCGGTCGCGTTTGGCGAGTTGGCGTCCGCGCCGCGGCACGAACGCTCGGCCGCCACGCACTTGTTGTGGGCGATCTCGCTGGGAAAGTCTTGCGAACAAATATCGTCGGACGAACGGTGGCTCGAATTCGTCAAAGTTCTGCAGTCGCTACGTGAGCGATACCCGGACGAACCCGAAGCGGTGGAGTCGGCGTGGCTGCTCGCGCAATTGGCCGAACGACAGCAGCAATTTCGTCAGGCGCTTGATTGGTATTCGGCCGTGCCGACGAAGCATGTTCGGCGCGATGAAGCTTGGGCGGCATTGGCTCGTTGCCACGAACGGCTCATCGCGAAACTGCGGATCGAAGGAAAATCAATGACCGAAGCGGAAGAGGCCGCGCTCGAACAACTGATCCCGGCAGCCAAGGCGATTGTTGTGGAACCGGCTGCCGGCCGGTCCACCGAAGACGACCAGACGTCCGCTGCCCCGTTGAAACGCGTGCAGGCGGAGTTGCTCGTGCGCGTCGCACGTTTGTTGCTGGAACGGCAGCCAGCGGAATATCACTTGGCCGATCAGTTCCTTGCTCACGTGATCGCGAACGTGCGTGAAGGCGAGTGGCGGAAGTCGGCGGAACAACTGCGAGTCGTTTCGCTGGCGGGGCAGCGGCGTATCGACGACGCGGAGCGATTGCTGGATTCTCTCGAAGAGGCCGGGCCGGACGAATTGCTGACGCTATTGGATGGCTTGACGTCCGTGGCCGCTCACTGCGACGTCGGCACGCAACGACTGGTGGCCGAGTTGCAATTACGGACTTCGAACGGACTGGCCGCGTCGCCTGCGCGTCTGACCGCTGCTCAAAAACTTCGGTTGTGGCGAGCTCGCGCCGAAGCGTTCGCGGCGACCGGTCAGCCGTCGAAAGCACTCGCCGTTTACCAGCAGCTTGTGGAGCAAGCGCCGCGCGACGTCAAACTGCTCCGCACGTCCGCCGAGCTGTGTGAAACGATCGACTCATCCGCGGCGACCACGCGCGCGAAGTCGTATTGGCGACGACTGGAATCCGCGCTGAAGGCCGGCACGCCGGATTGGCTCGACGCGCGCTGGCACGTGATCCGCTGCTGCCAAAAGCTCGGCGAACAGACCGAGGCGGACAAACTGTTGAAGGTCACCAAGCTCCTCTACCCCGACCTCGGCGGCCCAGAGATGAAGGCGAGGTTTGAAGAATTTCACTTCGACGAACGCAATCGCCACGGGACTTCGAGACCATGACGCTCCATGAGAGCCGAGTTGCTGAGGATTTCGGAGGCGGGACCGGCGGCTTGCAGGCGGCCGACATCGAGGACCAGGACTCGATGGCAAAGTTCGACCAGAACTTCCAAGTCATGGGTCGCGATGATCTGGCTGCCTGGGAATTTCCGCAGGATGCCGACCAGCGATCGGCGAGCGCGCGGGTCGAGACTGGTGAACGGCTCGTCGAGAGCCAACACGCTCGGTTGACACGCCAGCACTCCGGCCAGACAGACTCGCTTACGCTCACCCAAGCTCAATCGCATCGTGCTGCGCGGTTCGTATCCGGTCAGGCCGACGGCGGACAAGCTCTCTTGGACTCGTTGTCGCGCCGTCTCGTCGGGCTCACCGAGATTCAGGGGGCCGAACGCGACATCCTCGAACACGGTCGGACAGAAGAGCTGATCGTCCGGGTCTTGAAACAAGAAGCCGACGCGGCGACGGACCTCCGCGACAGTCGAGCGCGTGACCGGAATGCCTTCGATGCAGACGTCAGCGTTCGTAGTCCCGCCTTCAGGCGGAATCGACCGACTGAAGCCGGAACTACGAACTGGCAACAAACCGTTGAGATGTTGTAGTAGCGTCGACTTTCCGGCACCGCTGGGACCAACCAAGCCGACAATCTCGCCGGGCGCGATCGTGAAACTGATGTCGTCCAGAGCCAGCGAACTGCCGGGGTATCGAAACGAC
Source organism: uncultured Planctomycetaceae bacterium (assembly GCA_964430385.1). Lineage (GTDB taxonomy): Bacteria > Planctomycetota > Planctomycetia > Planctomycetales > Planctomycetaceae > CAYSHJ01. The sequence goes on along the minus strand of CAYSHJ010000100.1, from coordinate 775 downwards.
AAACGCTCGACTCGCACGGCAGGCGTTAATTCAAGATCAGGTACTGGCGGCCGATTCACTGGACGAACTCATCAAATCGGAAATCAAAAATCGAAAATCGAAAATCACTCCTTCTTGATCCACCGCATGCGTCCGTCCCAGCCGCGAGCGAGCATCGCGCCGTGAACTCGTTCGGAACGATCCAGCGCGCGGATCAGCAGGCGGCCGAGAAGCTGCGCCGCGGTGCGCCAGTTCGTCCACAAAGACGTTTTGCGAAACGTGCGTGCGCGGCGAGCGGTGCGCATTGAGTCCAACTCGTCCCACAGCACGAACAAGAAGCGGTACATCAATGCCAAGATCGCCAAGAGCACATCCGGCAGGCCGAGGCGTCGCAGTGTCACCAGCAGTTGATCGAACGGCAAGACGTTGACCAGCCACAACGCGGCGAGAAACGACAGCGTTCCTCGACAAACAATCGTCGCCGACATCAGCCAGCCCGAGCGGCCGCCTTGCGAGAGCGGCAACGACAACGCCATCAACAACAACGGCGGCCAGAAGAACAGCAGCCGCTTCGCCACGTAGGCCAGTGGAATCCGCGCGACGCTGTGAGCCAAAAAGATCACACAGGCAACCACGCCAAGCAATGGCCAATGCGTGATCGGCACGCACGTGGCCGCCAGGATCATGGCTGTCGCCGCCGTTAGTTTCACGAACGGCGGCCAGCGTGGCGTCATCGAGCCGGTAACCGAACGTGGACGAAAAGCGGACGGCTCGCAACAGGCGAAGCTTGTCTTCG
>CAYSHJ010000099.1:0-3174 GCA_964430385.1 uncultured Planctomycetaceae bacterium | reverse complement strand
GCGAGCCGATGAATGATCGGCAGCTCGACTTCGATGCCGTGTTCTTGCTGATGAGCCGCCGCATCGAGCTGCAATCCCGGAATCGCGGCCACCAGCACGCGAGCCAGTTCCGGATCAGACTCCAATTGCCCGCCTGGGAACGACCACACTCGATGCGGCGCAACAGCCCAGTCCAGTCCGTGGGTGGTGTGCTTCGGCCCGAGCACAATGATCGTACGCGGCAATTCAATCCGCTTCAGCACATCCGCCGCCAGTTTGCCCGAAAAACGCCAACCGGCATGCGGCACCATCGCGGCCGAAACCTCTTGTTTTTCACGCTCCCCCTCTCTCCCTCTCATCTCCCTCATCACCCAAACCCAACATCCGATCCAACTCCACGGCCACTCCCGCCGCATCACCCGGATAAAACTTGCCAGCCACCGCCGGAGGCCGCACGTCCGCGCCGGCTGCTGGCTTGGGAGTCATCTCGATCGTGAAGCGGTCGCGCGTGCAGAGTGCTCGCAGACTGAAGAGCTGTGACCATTCGGCATTGACCATCTGTACGAGCTGACTGGCGTCGTGAACGAGTTGTTCCGGGGACAGCTTGCGGTCGAAGACCAACGCTTGCCGATTCCGCTCACTGACCAACACACCTCGCGTGGCGGGGACGATGCCGTCGAGGTCCGGGTCGGCGACCGTGCCATGCATCGCGGTGTCATCGAGGACGATGATGTCAACCTGCAGTTTGTCGGCCGAGATGCCGCGTGGCTGCAACGCCTTCGCGAGCGTCTCGCACTGAGAAGAAAGCGTCGATTGCAGCGGATATTTCTCTTTGCTCGACAACCGCGACGACGACAGCCAGAAGTTCGATCCCGGCAGAGTGACCAACACCGCGACCCCATGCACGTCCGCGTCGGGCACGCCTGGGCAATAGTACAACGGCGTCAGGCCTTGAATCATCGCCGTCAACGTCTGCCGACAGAACTCCGCCAAGCGGCCAAACTCGAACTCGCTGAGTAACACACCGCGCGCTGGATTATCTACATCGCTGTCCGTTGGCTGCTGCCCGCCGCTCACCAACGGTCCGTGTGTCACATCACCTTCGTAGCGAAACAGAATCGTGTCGTCGGACTTCCACGCCGTCGGCGGCAGGCCGGCTTTGACGCAGACCTGGTTCAAGAACTCTTCGCTGTTCCAGCCATTGTCCGTCGCGACACCTGGCAGCAAGAGTCCGCGCTTGTCGCCGCCGATGATCTGCAAACCGTGCTTGCCGATCGTCACCGCTTTGATTCGATCTTCGCCACGCTCGGTCAATTGCTCCGGCGCGAACAGCAGCCAGACGTCGATGTCCAGGTGCGGGAACTCGCTGGGCGAGACTTTCGGGAAACGCGGATCGTTCGTGGCCGTGCGATTGGCCGCCTCCTTCAAACACTGTCCAAGCTGCATGGCCTGCCCGAACGAGCCGCAACACGACCGCAGCCGACCTCGCCGCTTCAAGCTGACAAACGAACCGGCCAAGATTCGCAGAGGCAACCCGCTCCGATCAAACTCCGGCGTGCGCGGCGCGCGGCCTTCGCTTGCGGCCATGATCAGTTCGGCCGCCGTCGCCAACAGCATCTTCCGTTGTTCGGGAGTGAGGTTCGGTGCCTGCGTGGGGATTTGCATGGCGGATCGGCCTTTCGGTTGGGCGGCAGCGGGCGAAGACGCGAGGGGGGGAGGGGGAGAGGGGGCGAGGGGAAGAGCGGAGTGACTTGAATCGTTTCTGTTTTTCTCCCCCTCTCTCCCTCGCCCCTTCTCCCCCTCGACACCTGGCCTCTCCGGCAACTCCAGCGTCCTCTGGCGGTCTTCGGAGTGAAACCGGCGCATGTCAACTGGCTGTCGCTTGCGGCCCCAGTTGCCGGGTTTGTCGAGGAACACTCCGGCGATCTTCGTGCCGCAATAGCGGCACTGATTGCCGTCGAGAGCATACACGCCAAGTTCATACCAGTTCCGTTCAATCACGAGCCGCTGGCAGTTCGGGCAGTAGGTGCTCTGGCGGCGAACGTCGTTCACGTTGCCGACGTAGACGTACTTCAATCCGGTTTGCAGCGCCATGTCGCGTGCTTGAGCCAGTATTTCCGGCGGCGTATCTGGTCGGTCAAGCATCCGATAGTCAGGATGAAACGCCGTGAAGTGGACCGGCACTTCGTCGCCGACGTTTTGCAGAATCCAATCGCTCATCTGCCGGAACTCATCGAGTTCGTCGTTCGCCTGTGGGATGACGAGGTTTGTGATTTCGAACCAGACGTCGGTCTCGTGCTTCAGCCACTTCAGCGTGTCGAGCACCGGCTGCAGGTGCGACAAGGTCATGCGGTAGTAGAACTCTTCGGTGAACGCCTTCAGATCGACGTTGGCCGCGTCCATGAACTGATAGAAGTCGCCGCGAGCCTCCTTTGTGATGTAGCCGGCGGTTACGGCGACCGACTTGATGCCGCGATCGCGACACGCCTTGGCGGTGTCGATTGCGTACTCGGCCCAGATGACCGGGTCGTTGTATGTGTAGGCCACGCTGTGGCAACCCATCTCGCTCGCCGCGCGGGCGACTTCGTCAGGCAAGGCCCGTTGTGACAGCCGCTCGACTTCGCGCGATTTGGAAATATCCCAATTTTGGCAGAACTTGCAGCCCAAGTTACAGCCGGCGGTTCCGAAGCTCAGCACACTGGTGCCGGGGAGAAAATGATTGAGCGGCTTTTTCTCCACCGGGTCGATGCAGAACCCGGTACTGCGACCGTAGGTCGTGAGCATCATCTGCCCGCCGATGTTCTGCCGCACAAAGCAGAACCCGCGATCACCAGGCTTCATCACGCACTGCCTCGGGCAGAGGTCGCAAGCCACGCGATCTCCCTCGCGATGCCACCAACCTCCCGGCACGATGCCGTCTTGATGCAACGCCTCCAGGTTGCCGAGGGCTTCGCGGTGCGAAGCCTCTTCGCGGGCAATATCATCAGACGGCAAGATTGGTAACGCGGTTGGCATCGGTCAGTCCTCCTTGAACAGCAAGGATTGTAAGCTCACTCCGCTCGCGTTCCCACACCGACGTTGAGAACGAGATTGCCGGACTCGGTTGAGTTTTCGGCACCAATTGCGAATCATTCCCGCTGTTCAGCGTTCCCACCATTCCTCAGGAGGAGGCTTGTCATGGCCACGACCAAACGG
>CAYSHJ010000098.1:0-2190 GCA_964430385.1 uncultured Planctomycetaceae bacterium | reverse complement strand
CGTTGTGACGCCGGGTGCATTTGCGGTGCTGCCGGCAGGTGCGGGAGACCTGATCGGCGTTGGACCGGTCGGAAAGGACGCGAAGGTAGGTTCAATCTCCGGTCTGCTGAAAGGGATGACGGTTTCCCTCACGGGTTCGACGAATTCGATGCTGGATGTGCTTTAGACTAATAACATCTTGATTTTTTCGCGGCGTGCGCAAAATTATGAGCCACGGATGAAACACGGAAAAACACGGATAAGAAATAAAGGCGATAACATCGTCGCTCTGATTCTTATCCGTGTTTTTCCGTACTACAAGCCAGTAATCTCTTCGCGTCCCGCAAAGATTTCTTAAGCCGCTTGGAGCAACTGGTTTGCGTTGGTGGCGCGGGCGCCAAGTAGAGCGGCGATTGCTCGCTGGCCCGTTTCGCTGACTTGGTAGCGGTGCGTTTTTGGGATCTTTTTGATTAATCCATGGGCGCGCAAGAGCCGCAGTTGGCGGGTTACCGCCGCCGATTGGCGACGTCTTTTCGCGGCATCCTCGACCGGGCCGTGCAGTAATCCGCGCACGTCCCGGTTGCGGAAGCCGTTGAGCAAAAACTCGCCGCGACTCACCGCCTCCAACAATGCCGCATCGGTCGGGGCCAGCGGATTCAAAGCCCGTGCCCGACGACCTTGCCACGTCACCGGTTGACAAAGCGGCTCACTGAGGTCTTTCAACGGCGTCGTCTGCTCCAGCGTCGCCAGCGAAGCCGCGTAACGTTCGTTGGCCGCCTGGCAGATCTCCGCACGCCGATGCATGTCCGCCACCCCCTTGCGCATGCGCAGCCAGTCCTTGGTGCCCTCCGGTTCCGTTTCCTTGGCGCGGTAGGATTTCATGTCGCTCACATCGTTGAGCACCGTTTCAATCCGCAGCACCGTCCCTTGCTTGTCGTACAGCTTCATCCAGTTCTTCTTCACTTGATGCTTGATCCGAACCCCCTCCGGACGACGCTTGAAATCCGTCAATACTTCTCCCGCAAAATGACCGTTCACGCCACCGTGGGCTGGGATCGGATGCCCCAAAAACCGCAGCACGTCGACGCTGCCCAGCACCAGCATGCCGTGACGCACCACGCTTGGCATCAACTGGGCCAGGTCCGCTTGCGCTCGAAACATCAAATCGCTGGCCCATTCGCTTTCCTCCACCGACCAGTAATGGGGCGTCGGCACCTCGAATAACCGCCCATGCAACGGGTTGCTCCGGCGCGTCAACTTCTCCAGCAAGGCGCTCCAGTTCGTACGCAATTGTGCGCCTAGCAACGCCTGGGCTCGCGCCAGATTCTCCACCCACGCAAAGCAATTGTCGCGTCGCTCATACTTCAGTCCTGCCGCGTCCAGTTGCCGACCAAGCCATTCCCGACCATTCAGACACACAAAGGTCGTGAACGGAAACCAAGTCTGCTGACGCGTGTGCAGCCAGCCCAACTTCCGATCCAGGTAGTAGTGGTAATAATGCAGGCACTTACCACGCTCCAGCTTCAACTGCAACTTCTGACACGCGCGGTTGCCGACCACCCTGTAAGTCAGGCTTGGCTCCACGCAAGTGAATACCGCCACCAACCCTTCGCGAATGCCGTCCCGCGCCGCAATCTCCCGGGCGCGTGCCTCCTTGCTCGCGCTGCTGCTGGCCAAATACTCCACCGGCCGCTCTTGCTCCCGCGCCGACTGTTCCAGCGCTGCTCGCAACGTCGCTGTCGTGTCCTTGGCAAAGACCGGGAAGTCCTTGAGCAGCACCTGGTGTTTCCACAGAAAATGCATCATGCCCGAGGGCTTGGCCAGCCACCGAATCGTCCCACGAAAACGCACTCGGTCAAACCCGTTCAAAACCCCCAAGACAAAAGCGCCAAACCGCTGTAAGAAAGATCGCATCGACGGCTCCTGAGAAAAGGTGTGTTTGTGGTCAACATCACACTATCCAAAGGAGCCGTCGCTTTCCGCTCTGTGGTTGCGGCCAATGGCCGCGCTAAGTTTCATCCGTGGCTGAATCTTTTGCGGTTCAGCTGCGCTAGGCCTTTGTGGTGAGTGTCTATCCAAACACTTCACAAAGCCGTAAGTGCCCTTCGAGATCCAACGTCTCGGCGCGGGCCGTTCCGTCGATTCCCAGCTCCGCAAGTTTGAGGTCAACCTCTTGCTTTTCGCGTCGGCCCGACGGCAGTCCGCTCAGCG
>CAYSHJ010000097.1:0-2526 GCA_964430385.1 uncultured Planctomycetaceae bacterium | reverse complement strand
TCCTGCTCGTACAGACATTCCAGCACCTTCTGGCACAGCGAGTCATGGAATTCGACCTCCGGTAATGACGCCGACGGTGAGTGATGCACCGATGCGAACGGCGCGGAGAACTCGGTGGCTCGGATCGTGAAGAACGTGATTTGTTCCGGATCGGAATAGACCTCGCGAGGCAGCCGCTGATTCTTGGGCTTCGAGTTCATCGTCGTGCCCGAACAACACCATTCGCCTGACCTGTAGCCCCGGCCCTTGCGGCCGGTTTATTGAATTCCCGACGGCAAGATGCCAATGAATCGGAGCGGCCACAAGGGCCGCGGCTACGTATTCATTCGCTGGCCACAATTGCCTGACGTAGAGGTCATTTCCCGCGAAGATGTTTATCGAAGAACTCGTAGGCGATCTTACGGACGTCTTCGGGAATTCAACAAACTGGCCACAAGGGCCGGAGCTACAAGTCAGGCGTTGTTGGGGCACGACGATGTACTCGAAGCCAAAGAATCAGCGGCTTCCTCGCGCGGTCTATTCCGATCCGGAACGCATCACGTTCTTCACGATTCGAGCCACGGAGTTCACCTCTCCGTTCGCCAGTGTGCATCGCTCGCCTGCGGCGTCTCGGCCAGAGGTCGAATTCCATGACGCGCTCTGCCAGAATGTGCTGGAATGTCTTCACGAGCAAAAAGAGAAACTCGGCTGTGACGTCTTGGTCGCTTGTCTGATGCCGGACCACATCCATTTGCTCGCGCGACCACGAACCAGCGCAGCCAACGTGTTGGATCTGGTGGATCGTTTCAAAGGGCAAAGCACGAACGAATCCTGGTCATTGGGACATTCCGGCCGTTTGTGGCAGCCGCGCAGCTTCGACGAAGTCCTCCGTCGCGACCCTTCGATTTTCGAAACCGCCGAGTACATCGCCCACAACCCGGTTCGGAAAGGGTACATCCTGGATTGGTTTCAATGGCCCTACACCGTTCGGTGGGATGCCCACATCCTGTAGCCCCGGCCCTTGTGGCCAGCCTGATTTAATGGCATCGTGCCGCCAGGAATTCAATCGCACAGACGGGCGGGATTAGGTCCGGCCACAAGGGCCGGGGCTACAGGTGATTTGCGAACATGTCGAGTTGTGGTTCTTCTTCAGGAATTCCCATCGGTCGTCTAGCCCCGTCGCCAACGGGAGCACAGCACGTCGGCAACGCGCGGACGTACTTGTTGGCGTGGTTGTCGATTCGCTCGCGAGGTGGGCGACTGATTCTGCGGATCGAGGACATCGACTCGCCGCGCGTGAAAGTGGGAGCGGCTCAGCAGGCGATCGACGACTTGCGTTGGTTGGGCTTCGATTGGGACGAAGGCCCGGACGTCGGCGGGCCGAACGGGCCGTACGTTCAAACCGAGCGAACTGCCTTGTATCGCGAGGCGCTGAATCGCTTGCGTGCCGAGGAGCGAGTCTATCCTTGTACCTGCACTCGTTCGGACATCGAGTCCGCCGCGAGTGCGCCGCACATCGAGCACGAAGGGCCGGTCTATCCGGGCACGTGCGCGGAGCGACTCGCGGCCGATGCGGAATCGCTGGGCGACAAACCGTTCGCGTGGCGGTTTCGTGTGTCGGACTGTCGGCGGGAATTCACCGATGCAGTCGTTGGGACGCAGCAGTGTGTCGTGAAGCGACAGCTTGGCGACTTCGTGATCGGTAACGCGGACGGTTTGCCGGCGTACCAGCTTGCGGTCGTTGTCGATGATCACGCAATGGGCGTCACGGAGGTTCTTCGCGGCGACGATCTGTTGCCGAGCACGTTTCGGCAGTTGGAAGTGTACGACGCTTTCGGCTGGCCACCTCCGACATTCGCTCACGTGCCGCTGGTCGTCGGGCCGGACGGAAGGCGGTTGGCGAAGCGACATGGCGACACGCGCTTGGCCACGCTGAGACAGCAAGGCGTCACGGCGGAACAGCTCGTTGGATTGTTAGCGTGGTCGTGTGGCTTGAGGCCGACGCGCCAACCTGTCGCCGCGCGCGAATTGCTCGCCGGCTTTACGTTGGAAAAGTTAAGAAAGCAGCCGTTTGTGTTTGAGCCGTCGATGCTCGGCGCTTTGCGACCAACGTAGCCATCACGCTCCGCGTGATGAGCCATTTGGATCAACGCCGCGGCAAGTTGTCAGCAGTTGGTCTTTGAGTTGTCAGCAGTTGGTCTTTGTGGGAAGGCAGAAGCGTAGTAGCAACTCCCCTCGAAGCCCGCTACCTCAACGCAGCCTGACCTCCTGCCGGGGCGTTTTTTGGGGTTACCCCCTTGAAGCTCCCCGAACAAACGCTCCGGCCGTGTCAAGAAGGCTCATCACGCGGAGCGTGACGACTACATTGTCTCGCGCTACATCGTTATCGCCGAAGACGATGTTTTGCTGACAAAGTTTTGGAAGTCAATTAAGCCACGGATCAAACACGGATTGAACACGGATCCGAACAACCAACGGATTGCATCCAAGTCCGTGTTCAATCCGTGTTTCATCCGTGGCCAAGAATTCCGGCTTGCGGCTTCGCCG
>CAYSHJ010000096.1:0-2495 GCA_964430385.1 uncultured Planctomycetaceae bacterium | reverse complement strand
AAGCGGGTTACGAAGGGCCATTGCCGAAAGACATCGCGCATCTGTCACAGACGGATCCGCAAATTCGGTTTCGCAAGGAGCATCTCAGCCGGTACTTCATGCAGCTTCTCGGCCGATCGTACGACGCCAAGATGGCTCAGTCCATCGACATGGTCGGCAAGATGCATACGCCGAAGGCCGGAAACAAAGAGATCGACGTGCCGCTCGTGCAAATGAACGCGCTGATGGGCCTGCTCGCCGACACTCTGACCGACGCCATTTCACAGCAACCGCTGGATGCCGCGACGTCGCTCCGCACGCTGCGAGCCTTCCAAAAACTCTTGTGGATTCAGAACGACTTCATCAACCGGCATTACCAAAACTAACCCGTAGCCACGTTCGCCAGAACGTGGGCCGATCCGACTCTTCCCACGCTCTGGCGAGGCGTGGCTACGAAAACAAAGGACCAAACATGATTCGCGAAGTCAGCGGCGACATTCTTTTGACCAAAGCCGATGCCATCGCTCACGGCGTGGCCCCCAACGATGCGTTTGCAACCGGCTTGGCACACAGTCTGCGTGAGCAATGGCCCGGCATGTACAAGGATTTTCGGCATTACTGCCAGACGCAGCATCCGAAGTCCGGCGGAGCCTGGATTTGGTCCGGTCCCGGAGGCAAGCGGATCATCAACTTGCTGACTCAAGAGGGGGCCTACGATCACGGGGCGAAGGCCGGTCGAGCGACCATCGAAAACGTGAATCACACGTTGCGTGAACTCAAGAAGCTCATCGAACACGAGAAGCTGACCAGCGTGGCACTGCCCCGGTTGGCGACCGGTGTCGGCGGGCTGAAGTGGGAAGACGTGAAGCCGCTCATCCAAAAACATCTCGCCGATGCTGGCGTTCCGGTCGTCGTTTACAGCGAGTTTCATGCGGGAGTCGCGGCCGACGAAAAGTTGTGATCGCGATTCGTTTCCAACCCATCCAGGAACGCATCATGGACATTGCAGAAAGCGGCCAGGCAATTCTCACCGGAAACGGCGCGGTCTCGCACTTGTTTTATGAGAAGTATCTCGGTCGTTACCCCGAAGTCGGCCGCTTTTTTGCGGAGACCGACATGAGCCAGCAAGCCGTCATGCTGCGAATGGCGCTGACGATGGTCGAGCAATACTACAGCAACCGCTTTCAGGCGATGGAGGAATATTTGCGAATCGTCGGCTTCCGTCACAAGCGACGGGAGATTCTGCCGGACCTCTACGACGACTGGCGCGACTGCATGCTCGACACGCTTCAGGAGTTTCATGGCGAAGATTGGTCGGAATCGCTGAAGCAACAGTGGACCGAGGCGGTCAATCTCGCCGTCGATCGAATGCTCGAAGGATACGAATTGAAAGAGGGAACATTCTGAAGCCTTGTCTTACCGGGACGGATTGTATTGGCACGAACAAGATCAGCCGGAACGCGCTAGCGTCCGGTTTTCATGGATCCGAACCGGACGCTAGCGCGTTCCGGCTGATGAATCGGTAAAGGACGGAAAGCAATCATCGTGTCCGTGGAACTGGAACCAAAACACGACAAAGACTCAGCCTTGCGGCGCTACTTCCGCAACTTGCTCGACTCGCCGCGCGAGTTTCGTGAGTCGCTGATTCGACATGGGCGGCCGACGTCGGATCGGGCGGCGTCGCAGGCGGTGTTCACGAATTTGTTCCTGCACATCATGCCGACGCGGATGCACTGGTACTCGCTCCGCATTCGCGCGACGTTGGGATTGGGAGTCATCTCGCTGGCGCTGTTTTTTCTGCTCATCGTGACCGGCATTCCGTTGATGATTTATTACAAACCGACGGTCGATCTCGCGTATGACTCGATGAAGGAGATTCAGTATGTCGTCCCGACCGGCCGGTTTGTGCGGAACGTGCATCGCTGGGCGGCTCACGGGATGGTGCTGTGCGTCATGTTGCACATGGCGCGGGCGTTTTACACGAGCGCTTACAAAGCTCCGCGACAGTTCAACTGGGTCGTGGGGATGATCCTGTTCGTGCTCACACTGGCTCTGAGTTTCACGGGCTACTTGCTGCCCTGGGATCAGCTCGCGTACTGGGCCGTGACGATCGGTTCGGAGATCGCGCAGTCGCCTCGCGAAGTGACCGACGCTCTGGGAGTCACCGAATGGTGCGACATCGGTGGATTCCAGAAGCGGTTGATCCTGGGAGCCAACCAGGTCGGGCAAGAGGCGCTGACTCGTTTCTATCTGTTGCATGTGATGGTGCTGCCGCTGGCGATGTCGGTGTTCCTGGCCGTGCATTTCTGGCGCATCCGCAAGGATGGCGGACTGACGCGACCGGCCAGCGTGGATGAATTGCCGCCGACCGCGAATGTGAAAACCGGAGCCGGAACGCCGAGCAATTCGCCATCGAAGACCTATGGCCTGATGGCTGTCGTCCGCGGCAAGACGCCAATGGTTGACCGCGGCATCGCCAACACGGTGCCGACCTATCCGAACGGCCTGTTTGCCGT